>JBOHCO010000334.1:0-3105 GCA_050698895.1 Streptosporangiaceae bacterium | reverse complement strand
CATCCAGCACGACCCGACCGGGCCGGGGCCACCCGTCGGCCAGCGCGGGGAAGTCGCGGACCTCGTAGCGGCCCAGCCGGCCGTCGGCCAGCTCGCCGGTCGGGCCCGCGGCCGCCGCGGCCAGCTGGTCGACACCGATGCGGACGAGCTGGCGGCAGGCGTCGGCGACCTGGTCCTGGCTGTCGCCGATCAGCGTCAGCGGCTGGCCCCACGGCATGGTCCAGCCGAGGTAGGTGGCGAACGGGTCGCCCAGCTCCACGGAGATGGTCCCGCTGATGTGGCCCGCCGCGAACGCGCGCCGCTGACGCAGGTCGACCACCCACTCGCCGGCGTCGATGCGGCGGCGCAGCTCGGCCGCGTCGGCGCGGCGGGGAGCGGTCAGGTCGGGGGCGGCGGCGCCGCTGCGGTTGGCCGCGCCCATGTGCGCGTAGTAGCGCGGGTAGGCGGTCAGGCCGGCCAGCAGGCCTTTCACGAACTCGTCCTCGTCGCTGGTCAGCGCCAGGTTGGACCGGCGCTGGGCGCCGATGGTGGACGCGCCGCCGGTGGTCGGCGTGGCCGAGCAGAAGCTGCCGAAGCCGTGCGTCGGGTAGACCGCGACCTGGTCGGGGAGCTCGGCGGCCAGCCGCCGCACCGAGCGATACTGGGCCCTGGTCAGCGGCTCGGTGTCGGCCGGGCTGATCAGGTCGGTGCGACCCACGGCGCCGAACAGCATGGAGCCGCCGGTGAAGACGGCGACCGGGCCGTCGCTGGCGTCGCTGAGCACGTAGGACAGGTGGCCCGGCGTGTGCCCGGGCGTGGCCACCACCCGCACGCCCAGGTCACCCGCGGCGATCTCGTCCCCGTCGGCGACGGCCATCCGGTCGAAGCCGACCTCCTCGATGCCCGCCACCACGTAGGCCGCCCCGGCCGCGCGGGCCAGGGCGAGTCCGCCGGTGACGTAGTCGTTGTGGATATGGGTCTCGAGCACGTGGCTGATGGTGACCCCGGCCGCGTCAGCGGCGGCGCGCACCCGGTCGATGTCCCGCTGCGGGTCGACCACGACGGCGGCCGAGCCATCGTGGGCCAGGTAGCTGCGATCGCCGAGCCCCGTCGTCTCAATGGTCACGACCTCGTGCATCGGTACCCCCTCCCGGCGCCGCGACGCTGCGACGCTAGATTCCGAATGTACGCTCGGCTGGGGTACCCGGCGAGGGAGCGCAGTCCTCCTATACCTGGGGCCTATAGATGGGGCCTATACCTGCGGGCGGGCCAGGGCACGGTGCAGGAAGTCGACCTGGAGCAGCAGGACGTTCTCCGCCACCTCCTCCTGCGAGGCCATGTGGGTGACCCCGGACAGCGGCAGCACCGTGTGCGGGCGGCCCGCGGCCAGCAGCGCCGATGACATGCGCAGGGTGTGGGCCACGACCACGTTGTCGTCGGCCAGGCCGTGGATGAACATCAGCGGGCGCTCGAGCTTGGGCGCGTCCGCGATGATCGAGTTGTGGTCGTAGGCCTCGGGGTGCTCGTCGGGGTGACCGAGGTAGCGCTCGTTGTAGAAGGTGTCGTACAGCCGCAGGTCGGTGACCGGCGCGCCGGCCACGCCGGCGTGAAAGACGTCGGGACGGCGCAGCACGGCCAGCGCGGCCAGGTAGCCGCCGTGGGACCAGCCGCGGATGCCGACCCGGGTCAGGTCCAGGTCGGGGTTAGCGGCCGCGGCCGCCTCCAGCGCCGCCACCTGGTCCTCGACGTTCGGGGTGGCCTCGTCGTAGTGGATGCTGCGGTCCCATGCCGGGCCGCGGCCGGGGGTTCCGCGGCCGTCGGCGATCAGCACGGCGAAGCCCTGGTCGGCGAACCACTGCGAGCTGAGGTAGGCGCTGCGCGCGGCGACGACCATCTGGGCGGCCGGCCCGCCGTAGGGGTCGCAGAGCACGGGCAGCCGGGCCGACCCGGGCACGTGGCCACGGGGCAGCAGCAGCGCGCAGGGCACACGGTGCGGGCCGGCCTCGAAGAACGTCACCTCGGGGGTGAGCACGGGGGTGTCGGCCAGCGACGGGATCTCGGCTCCGGGCTCGGTGGGGTGTGCGGCGCTGGGGTGTGCAGCCGAGTGGATCCGGACCCGCGAGCCGAACCAGTCCAGGGACCGCGACGTCACGACGGTCAGGTCGCCGCCCCGCGCCGCCTGGTGGACGCCGGGCTCCGTGGTCAGCTGGGTCACCGCGGTGCGGCTGGCCGCGAAGACGTGGAGCTGGGCCTGGTCGGGCACGTGGGCAGTGATCAGCACGTCGTCGCCCACGTCGAGCACCTCGCGCACGTTCAGCTCGTCGCCGGTCACCGGGGCGTCCCCGATCAGCAGCCGGTAGGCACCGTCGCGGACCGCCACCCGGACCAGCTCGCCGGAGGTGGTCCAGGCTGGAGTGCCGGGCACCACGTCGACCCAGTCGGGGTCGGTGTCCTGCGCCACCACGCTCACGCTGCCGTCGTCGGCCACGGCCAGCACCCGCATGGTCTGCTGGTCGCGGCGGCACACCCGGAGCAGCGCGGGGCCGGCCGCCGACCAGTGGACGGAGATCAGGTACGGCGCGTCGGCCGCGTCCCAGGCGACGGGGGTGAGCGTGCCGTCCAGGTCGGCCAGCACGACGCTGACAATGGCGTTGTCGGTGCCGGCCTGGGGGTAGGCGACGACCGTGGGCGGCCGCTCGGGGTTGGCCGGGTCGGAAATATGCCAGCGCAGCACCGGGGAGGTGTCGACCCGGGCCACGAGCAGCCGCTGCCCGTCGGGCGACCACCAGAACCCGCGGGTTCGGAACATCTCCTCGGCGGCGACGAACTCGGCCAGTCCGTAGGTCACGTTCTCCGCGTCGGGCGCGGCCAGGGTCCGGTCGCCGGTGCCGTCGATGTCGACGACGTGCAGCGCCCCGCCGGTCACGTAGCCGACGCGGGCCCCGGTCGGGTCGGGGTGCGGGTCGAGCACCGGGCCGGCCGCTGGCAGCTCACGCACGGCACGGCCGGCTGCCGCGCCGCCGCGTGCCGCGCTGTCGGCCAGGTCGGCCACGAACAGCCGCCCGGACAGCGCGAAGACCGCGATCCGCGCCGCCTCATCGGTGGCGAACGCGACCACGCCGCGGG
>JBOHCO010000333.1:0-2921 GCA_050698895.1 Streptosporangiaceae bacterium | reverse complement strand
AGCACCGCGGCCAGGTAGTAGCCGGTGCCGGCGCCGACGTCGGCCACGCAGCCGGGCGGGTTGTGCGCTGCCCGTGCCGCTCCCTCCACCGCCCCGGCGCCCGCCGCCGCCGCTCGGCCCGCCATCGTGGCGCCCGCCGCCGCCGCGACGGCGTCGGCCAGCGGGTCGTAGTGCCCGGCGGCCAGGAAATCGATCCTGGCCTGGACCATGGCCGCGGTGTCGCCGACCGGCGTCAGCCCGCTGGCCAGCAGGCTGACGTAGCCCTGCCGGGCGACGTCGAAGGCGTGCCCGTTCCGGCAGCGCAGCGTTCTCCCGGGCGTGCCCGCGGCCCGGGCCAGGGCGGCGCCGCACGCCGGGCACCGCAGCCAGCCGATGACGTCGTCGAGCAACGGCCCGCGCTCCCCGGCTCGGCCCTAGGCGGTCAGCCAGGCCCGCATGCGGGCCTCGACCTGGCCGATCTGGGCCAGCTCTACGTGCTCCTGGCGGGAGTGCGCGAGCATCGGGTCGCCGGGCCCGTAGTTGACCGCGGGGATGCCCAGCTGGTCGAACCGGGCCACGTCGGTCCAGCCGTACTTGGCCCGCGGCTCGCCGCCCATGGCGGCGGCGAACGAGGCCGCGGCGGGCTGGTCCAGCCCCGGCCGGGCGCCGGGCGCGACGTCGACCACCCGGACGTCCCAGGCCGCGAAGACCTCTTCCAGGTGGGCCTGAGCCCGGGCCGCGTCGCGGTCGGGCGCGAACCGGTAGTTGACGGTCACGACGCACTCGTCGGGGATCACGTTGCCGGCCACGCCGCCGCTGATGCCGACGGCGTTCAGGCCCTCGTGGTAGGCCAGCCCGTCCACGACGGGCTGCCGCGGCACGTACTGGCGCAGCACGTCCAGGATGCCGGCCGCCGCGTGGATGGCGTTGCGGCCCATCCAGCTCCGGGCGCTGTGCGCCCGCTCGCCGGTGGTGCGCACCTCGGCCTTCATGGTGCCCTGGCAGCCACCCTCGATGACCCCGCCGGTGGGCTCCATGAGCACGGCGAAGTCGGCCTTGAGCAGCTCGGGATGCTGGCGGGACAGCCGCAGCAGGCCGTTGCGCTCGGCCTCGACCTCCTCGCCGTCGTAGAACACGAACGTGATGTCCCGCGACGGCGCGGTGAGCCCGGCGGCCAGCTTGAGCTGGACGGCCACGCCGGACTTCATGTCACAGCTGCCGAGCCCCCACAGCACGCTACCGTCGCGCCTGGAGGGCAGGTTGCCCGCCACCGGCACGGTATCGATGTGGCCGGCGATGGCCACCCGCTCCGGGCGACCGAGGACCGTTTGTGCTACTAGTGCATGGCCATCGCGGTGCAGGGAGAGGTGCGGCAGGCCGGCCAGCGCGTCCGCGATGAGGTCGGCCAGCGGCTGCTCGTTGCCGCTGACGGACTCGATGTCGACCAGGCAGGCGGTCAGCTCGGCGGCGCTCAGGGAAAGATCGAGTGTCACTCGCGGCAGCATAACCTGGCCTGAACCGAGGGAGGCCCATGTTCCACGTCGACTCTGAGGTCGGGCGGCTGCGGCAGGTCGTCTTGCATCGGCCCGACCTCGAGCTCAAGCGGCTGACCCCGGATAACGCGGCCGAGCTGCTGTTCGACGACCTGCTGTGGGTCAGCGAGGCGCAGGCCGAGCACGACGCGTTCGCCCAGGCGCTGCGCGACCGCGGGGTGACGGTGCATTACTACGGCGAGTTGCTGGCCCAGACGCTGGCCATCGCCGACGCGCGGGACTACGTGCTGGAGAAGGTCTTCGACCCGCGGCTGCACGGCCCGCTGGCCGTGGACACGCTGCGGGCCACGCTGGGCGGCCTGGACTCGGGCACGCTGGCCCGGTACCTGATCGGCGGCATCACCAAGCGGGAGTTCCTGGAGCTGGGCGCCGAGCCGCACAGCATCGCGTTCCACTCGCTGGACCTGGACGGCTTCGTGCTGGCCCCGCTGCCCAACCTGCTCTACCAGCGGGACACCTCGTCGTGGATCTACGGCGGGGTGTCGATCAACGCCATGCGCCGCCGGGCCCGGATGCGGGAGACGATCAGCGACGAGGCCATGTACCGGTGGCACCCGATGTTCGGGCAGTCGCGGTTCGAGGTCTGGAACCACGGCGCCGACAGCGCGCCGGCCACCATCGAGGGCGGCGACGTGCTGGTCCTCGGCAACGGGTCAGTCCTGGTCGGGATGAGCGAGCGGACCCAGCCCGCCGCGGTGGAGATGCTGGCCCACCGGCTGTTCTCGACCGGCGCGGCGGAGCGCGTGCTGGCCGTGGACATGCCCAAGTCGCGGGCCTTCATGCACCTGGACACCGTGCTGACCATGGCCGACTACGGGGTCTTCGTGAAGTACGCGGGGATGGGCCTGCTGCCCTCCTACACCGTCGAGCCGGGCATCAGCTCGAGCGACCTGAAGGTCACCGACCACCCGCCGGAGCTGCTGCACGACGCCCTGGCCGCCGCGCTCGGCCTGCCCCGCATCACGGTCCTCACCGCGACCCAGGACGTCCGCTCGGCCAAGCGCGAGCAGTGGGACGACGGCTGCAACGTGCTGGCCGTGGCGCCGGGCGTCGTGGTGGCCTACGAGCGGAACGTGACCACCAACACGTTCCTGCGCGAGCACGGCATCGAGGTCATCACCATCCGGGGCAGCGAGCTCGGCCGCGGGCGCGGCGGCCCGCGCTGCATGACCTGCCCGGTCGAGCGCGACGCCTGAGGGCGGCCGCGGGGCGGCAGGGCAACGTTTCGTACAAAAACACAGCTACCCGGCGGGATCGGCCGGGCGGCGGGCCTGGTGGCGGCTCAGGGTGGCGGCCGCGGCGGTGAGCGCGGTCAGGATGACGGCGACCGACGGGCGGCGCACGCCGGACTCGCGGGCCACGGCGTAGACCTGGCGGGCCGGGCTGCGG
>JBOHCO010000332.1:0-5943 GCA_050698895.1 Streptosporangiaceae bacterium | reverse complement strand
ACCGGGCCGGACGGCTTCGCCGACACCCACCACACCGCCGAGTACCTGGCCAAGGTGCTGTCCGGCGCGGGCCAGCCACCGGGTCGGCCAACGGGCCAGGCGCCAGGCCAGGCTGACGTCGGGGCCGGGGAGGTCGCCGTCTGCTCGACCGGCCTGATCGGCGACCGCCTGCCCATGGACAAGCTGCTGGCCGGGGTCGACGCGGCCGTCGCGGCCGCTACCGCGGACGGCGGGCTGGCCGCGGCCGACGCCATCCGGACCACCGACACCGTGCCCAAGACCTGCGTGCTGCAGGGCCAGGGCTACGTGGTCGGCGGCATGGGCAAGGGCGCCGCCATGCTGGCCCCGGCGCTGGCCACCATGCTGGTCGTGCTGACCACCGACGCGGACCTGCCGGCCGGCGAGCTGGATACCGCGCTGCGCGGCGCCGTGCGCACCACGTTCGACCGGCTGGACACCGACGGCTGCATGTCGACCAACGACACCGTGCTGCTGCTGGCCAGCGGCGCCTCGGGGATCCGGCCGGACCCGGCCGAGTTCGGCACGCTGGTCGCCGGGGTCTGCGCCAGCCTGGCCATGCAGATGCAGCAGGACGCCGAGGGGGCCAGCAAGGCCATCGCCATCGAGGTGATCGGCGCCGCCAGCGAGGACGACGCCGTGACCGTGGGCCGGGCCATCGCCCGGTGCAACCTGCTCAAGTGCGCCATCCACGGCGAGGACCCGAACTGGGGCCGCGTGCTGGCCGCCGTCGGCACCACCAGCGCCGTCTTCGAGCCCGACCAGCTGCACGTGGCCATCAACGACGTCTGGGTCTGCCGCAACGGCGCCCCCGGCGCCGACCGCGCCGGGGTGAGCCTCAAGCCGCGCGACGTGACCATCACCGTGAACCTGTCGGCCGGCCCGCACGCGGCCACCGTGCGGACCACCGACCTGACCGCGCAGTACGTCTACGAGAACTCGGCCTACTCCACATGACGACCCCCCGGGCCCTTCCGCAACAGGCCTCGGTACCGCCGGCCGCTCCCGACCAGCCAGTTGCCGTGCGCCATGCTGGCGCGCAGGCCAAGGCCGCCACCCTGATCGAGGCGCTGCCCTGGCTGGAGCGGTTCCACGGCCAGACCGTAGTCATCAAGTACGGCGGCAACGCCATGACCGACGACGCGCTGCGCGCCGCCTTCGCGCAGGATGTCGTGTTCCTGCGCTACGCCGGGCTGCTGCCCGTGGTGGTGCACGGCGGCGGGCCGCAGATCAGCGCCCAGCTCGACCGGCTGGGCATCGAGAGCACGTTCCGGGCCGGGCTGCGGGTCACCACCCCGGAGGCCATGGACGTGGTCCGGATGGTGCTCACCGGGCAGGTGAACCGGGAGGTCGTCGGCCTGATCAACCAGCACGGGCCGTTCGCGGTCGGCATGTCGGGGGAGGACGCGCACCTGCTCACCGCGCGGCGGCTGCTGGCCACCGCCGACGGGGAGCCGGTCGACCTGGGCCAGGTCGGCGAGGTGGAGACGGTCAACCCCGGCGCCGTCGCCGCGCTGCTGGCCGACGGCCGCATCCCGGTCATCTCCAGCGTGGCCCGCAGCCAGAGCGGCGAGGTGCTTAACGTCAACGCCGACACGGCTGCCGCGGCGGTGGCGGTGGCGCTGCGCGCGGCCAAGCTGGTCGTGCTGACCGACGTGGCCGGCCTGTACGCGAACTGGCCCGGCGACGGCCAGCGCGACGGTCAGGGCGACGGCCAGAGTGACGGTCAGGGCGACGGTCAGAGTGACGGTCAGGCCGCCGGCGGGCCGGCCGCCGAGCCCGAGGTGATCAGCCAGCTCACCGCCAGCGCGCTGACCGAGATGCTGCCCAGCCTGGGCGGGGGCATGCTCCCCAAGATGGCGGCCTGCCTGACCGCCGTGCGCGGCGGCGTGCCCCGGGCCCACGTGCTCGACGGGCGGCTGCCGCACGCCGTGCTGCTGGAGATCTTCACCGACTCGGGGATCGGCACCATGGTCGTCCCCGACGCTGCTCACCACGACCCGGCTCACCACGACCCGGCCGACCACGAAGGGACCCCCCGATGACCGCGACCGAGCAGCTTCAGGACCGCTACGCCGCGTCCATCATGCTGACCTACGGCATTCCCCCGGTGGCCCTGGCCCGCGGCAGCGGCTGCACCGTGTGGGACGTGGACGGCAACTCCTACCTGGACCTGATCGCGGGCATCGCGGTCAGCTCGCTGGGCCACGGCCACCCGGCGCTGGTCGCCGCGGTCAGCGAGCAGGTGGGCCGGCTGGCCCACACCTCCAACCTGTACCTGCACGAGCGCCAGGTCGAGCTGGCCGAGCGGCTGCTGAGCCTGCTCGGCACCGACGGCCGGGTGTTCTTCGCCAACTCCGGGACCGAGGCCAACGAGGCCGCGCTCAAGCTGGTCCGCCGGCGGCAGGGGCCGCAGCGGCCGGTTATCGTCGCCGCCGAGCACGGCTTCCACGGCCGGAGCATGGGCTCGCTGGCGATGACGGGTAAGGAGAGCATCCGAGTACCGTTCGGGCCCTTTGGTGTTGACGTTCGGTTTGTGCCCTACGGAGACACCGCCGCGCTGACCGAGGCGGCGGGCGCGGACTGCGCCGCGGTGTTCCTCGAGCCGGCCCTGGGCGAGGGCGGCGTCGTGCCGCCCCCGCCGGGGTACCTCAAGGCGGCCAGGGCGGCCTGTGACCAGGCTGGCGCGCTGCTGGTGCTGGACGAGATCCAGAGCGGCATCGGCCGCACCGGCGAGTGGTTCGCCCACCAGGGCGAGGGCGTCACGCCCGACGTGCTGACGCTGGCCAAGGGGCTGGGCGGCGGGCTGCCCATCGGTGCCTGCATCGGCCTCGGCGCCATGGGCACCGGGCTGAGCCGGGGCGAGCACGGCAGCACGTTCGCCGGTAACCCGGTGGCCTGCGCGGCCGGGCTCGCGGTGCTCGACACCATCGAGAAGGACGGCCTGCTGGCCAGCGTGACCCAGGTCGGCGGCCAGCTCCGGGCCGACATCGAGGCCGCCGGCCACTCGCTGGTCAGCGGGGTCCGCGGTACCGGCCTGTGGCTGGCCATCGCGCTCACCTCGCCGGTGGCGACCGCGGTCGAGGCCGCGGCGCGACGCTCCGGCTTCCTGGTCAACGCGGTCCAGCCGGACGCGGTCCGGATCGCGCCGCCGCTGGTGCTCAGCGCCGCGGAGGCGGCCTCGTTCACCGCGGCGCTGCCCGGCATCCTCGACGCGGCCAGCGTGCTGGCCGGCCAGGAGGCGTGATGACCATGCTGCCCGGGGGGGACACAGCGCGCCCCGGGGACACCACAGGCCCCGATGGCCCTATCCCCCTCGCGCCGCCTGCCGGCGGCAGGACCGAGACGCGGCACTTCCTGCGCGACGACGACCTGGCCCCGGCCGAGCAGGCCGAGGTGCTGACGCTGGCCGCCCGGATCAAGGCGTCGCGGCGGGCCGCCCGGTTCGCGGACCAGCCGCTGGCCGGGCCGCGCGCCGTCGCGGTCATCTTCGACAAGCCGTCGCTGCGCACCCGGGTGTCGTTCGCGACCGGCATCGCCGAGCTCGGCGGCTACCCGCTGGTCATCGACAGCGCCGGCACCCACGCCGGGCGCGGCGAGACCGTCGGCGACCTGGGCCGGGTGCTGAGCCGGCAGGTGTCGGCCATCGTCTGGCGCACCTTCGGCCAGGAGCAGCTGGCCGAGCTGGCCGCGGCCAGCTCGGTGCCAGTGGTGAACGCGCTGACCGACCAGTTCCACCCCTGCCAGATCCTGGCCGACCTGCTGACCATCCAGGAGGCGGCGGGCCGGCTGAGCGGGGTCACGCTGACCTTCCTGGGCGACAGCTCGTCCAACATGGCGCACTCCTACCTGCTCGGCGCGGCCACCGCCGGGATGCACGTGCGGATCTGCGGCCCGGCCCAGTACGCCCCGGCCCCGGCCGTGGTGGCCACCGCGGTGGTCATCGCCGCGCGCACCGGCGGCTCGGTCAGCATCGGCGCCGACCCGGACGAGGCGGCCAAGGGCGCCGACTTCCTGGCCACCGACGTCTGGACCTCGATGGGCCAGGAGGGCCAGGAACAGGCCAGGACCGCGGCCATGATCCCGTACCGGCTGGACGAGGCCCGGCTGGGCCAGGCCGCGCCCGGCGCCGGGGTGCTGCACTGCCTGCCCGCGCACCGCGGCCAGGAGATCACCGCCGAGGTGCTGGACGGCCCGCAGAGCCTGGCCTGGGACCAGGCCGAGAACCGGCTGCACGCCCAGAAGGCCCTGCTGAGCTGGCTGATCGGACGGTCCCGATGACGGCCGCCGCCCCGGTCACCAAGGCCGCCCGGCACGCCCAGATCACCCGGATCCTGGCCGGGTCGGGCGAGCCGGTGCGTTCCCAGGAGGACCTGGCCGGCCGGCTGGCCGACCTCGGCGTGCACGTCACCCAGGCCACCTTGTCCCGTGACCTGGTCGAGCTCGGCGCGGTGCGGCTGCGCGCCCCCGACGGCGGGCTGGTCTACTCGCTGCAGGGCGCGACCGCCGCGCTGGGCGCGCTGGCCGACCCCAGCGCGCGGCTGGCCCGGGTCGCGGGCGAGCTGCTGGTGACCGCCGAGGCCAGCGCGAACCTGGTCGTGGTGCGCACGCCGGCCGGCGCCGCGCAGCTGCTGGCCTCGGCCATCGACCACGCGGGCTGGCCGTCGGTGCTGGGTACCGTGGGCGGCGACGACACTGTGCTGGTCATCTCCCGCGACCCGGACGGCGGGGCCGAGCTGGCCAGCGCGCTGCTGCGGCTGGCCGAGCGGCGGTCCCGGTCGGTCACCGAGTACCAGGGGGGACCGATCCTGTGACCGCGTGGCCGCGCTGGCATGATGCCGGGAGTCCGTCTTGACCGTCCGAGCAGGAGAACACAGCGTGACTGAGGAAAACGCGTGACCGAGGAAAACGCGTGACCGAGGAAAACGAGCAGCCGGAGGAGCAGGCCGGGGCGTCGCCGGGCGCGGTGCGCCTGTGGGGCGGCCGGTTCGAGTCCGGGCCCGCCGAGGCCCTGGCCCGGCTGTCGGTCAGCGTCCAGTTCGACTGGCGGCTGGCCCAGTACGACCTGCTCGCCTCGGCCGCGCACGCCCGGGTGCTGCACCGGGCCGGGCTGCTCGACGAGGCCGAGCTGGCCCGGATGGTGTCCGCGCTCGAGGACCTGGGCCGGGCCTGCCGCGACGGCCGGTTCCGGCCCGACGCCAGCGACGAGGACGTGCACACCGCGCTGGAGCGCGGGCTGCTGGAGCGGATCGGCTCGCTGGGCGGCAAGCTGCGCGCGGGCCGCAGCCGCAACGACCAGATCGCCACCGACCTGCGGCTGTACCTGCGTGACCACGCCCGTTCTGTGGCTGCCCGGCTGGCTGAGCTGGAGACCGCGCTGATGGAGCAGGCGGCCCGCCACCTGCACACGCCGGTGCCCGGCATGACGCACCTCCAGCACGCCCAGCCCGTGTCCCTGGCCCATCAGCTGCTGGCCCACGTCCAGTCGTTCGCGCGGGACGTCGACCGGCTCCGGGACTGGGACAAGCGCGCGGCGGTCAGCCCGCTCGGCTCCGGCGCCCTGGCCGGCTCTTCGCTGCCGCTCGACCCCGACGCGGTGGCGGCCGAGCTCGGCTTCGACCGCGCGGCCGACAACTCCATGGACGCGGTCAGCGACCGTGACTTCGCGGCCGAGTTCTGCTTCGCGGCCGCGCTGCTGGGCGTGCACCTGTCCCGGCTGGGCGAGGAGATCGTGCTGTGGTCCTCGTACGAGTTCGGCTGGGCCCAGCTGGACGACGCCTACTCCACCGGCTCGTCGATCATGCCGCAGAAGAAGAACCCCGACATCGCCGAGCTGGCCCGGGGCAAGGCCGGCCGGCTGATCGGCGGCCTGACCGGGCTGCTGACCACGCTCAAGGGCCTGCCGCTGGCCTACGACCGGGACCT
>JBOHCO010000331.1:0-5722 GCA_050698895.1 Streptosporangiaceae bacterium | reverse complement strand
CGTTCCTGCTCGAAGTCCAGGGCGCGGGCGGGCAGCGGCTGGATCCGGCCGATGCGCCGGCCCAGCTCGGCCACCTCGGCCCTGACCCGCGGGTCGGCCAGCACCCGGATGGCGAACGACAGCGCCGTCGGGCTGATGTCATACCGCCGCTCGATGGACAGCCCCAGTGCCACCGCGGCCAGGTCAGCCTCCGAGAACTGCCGGTGCCCCCCCGCCCCGCCCGTCACGCTGGCCCGGGTCCGGCGGGCGCGGGCGCGACGGGGCTGGACCGGCGGGAGCAGGCCCAGGGACTCGCGATAGCGCAGCATCCGGGGGGAGGTCCCCAGCGCCTGCGCCGCCTCAGTGATGCGCATGGGCCGAATCTAACATTCTCTTGTCAGGAACGACCCTTTGAGCGTGCACGAGGCCGCCGTCATCCCGTACGGTCGGTGGTGTCCGCGCCGCGCGGACCCGCCTGCGGCGCACGCCGGCGCGGCGCCCGTCGCGCAACCGAACCTGAGCCTGAGGAGTTACATGCCTGCCGAAGCCGTGCCGTTCAAAGTCGCCGACCTGTCTCTGGCGGACTTCGGCCGCCGCGAGATCCGGCTGGCCGAGCACGAGATGCCCGGCCTGATGGCCGTCCGCGAGGAGTGGGCCCGCGAGCGGCCGCTGACCGGCGCCCGGATCACCGGATCGCTGCACATGACCGTGCAGACGGCCGTCCTCATCGAGACCCTGGTCGCGCTGGGCGCGCAGGTCCGCTGGGCTTCCTGCAACATCTTCTCGACCCAGGACCACGCCGCCGCCGCGGTGGCCGTGGGCCGGGACGGCACGGTCGACGACCCGAAGGGCATCCCGGTGTTCGCCTGGAAGGGCGAGACGCTGGAGGAGTACTGGTGGTGCACCCAGCAGGCGCTGAGCTGGCCGGGCGAGCCGGGCCCGAACATGCTGCTGGACGACGGCGGCGACGCGACGATGCTGGTGCACAAGGGCGCCGAGTTCGAGGCCGTGGGCGCGGCCCCGATGCCCGCCGACGACGACGCGGAAGAGTGGCAGGTCGTGCTCAGCCTGCTGTCCCGCTCGCTGGAGGAGACGCCGGGCAAGTGGACTGCGGCCGCCGCCGCGATCAAGGGCGTGACCGAGGAGACCACCACCGGCGTGCACCGGCTGTACGAGATGGCGGCCGGCGGCACGCTGCGGTTCCCGGCCATCAACGTCAACGACTCGGTGACCAAGTCCAAGTTCGACAACAAGTACGGCTGCCGGCACTCGCTGATCGACGGCATCAACCGGGCCACCGACGTGCTCATCGGCGGCAAGGTCGCGGTCGTCTGCGGCTACGGTGACGTGGGCAAGGGCTGCGCCGAGTCGCTCAGCGGCCAGGGCGCGCGGGTGATCGTGACCGAGATCGACCCGATCTGCGCGCTCCAGGCGGCCATGGACGGCTACCAGGTGGCCCGGATGGAGGACGTCGTCGAGACCGCGGACATCTTCGTCAGCGCGACCGGCAACTTCCACATCATCACCGCCGAGCACATGAGCCGGATGAAGCACCAGGCGATCGTGGGCAACATCGGGCACTTCGACAACGAGATCGACATGGCGGGCCTGGCCCGGCTGCCCGGCATCAAGCGGCTCAACATCAAGCCGCAGGTCGACGAGTGGACGTTCCCGGACGGCCACGGCGTGATCGTCCTGTCCGAGGGGCGGCTGCTGAACCTGGGCAACGCCACCGGCCACCCGAGCTTCGTGATGTCCAACAGCTTCACCAACCAGGTCATCGCCCAGGTCGAGCTGTTCACCAAGACCGATGAGTACCCGGTCGGCGTGCACGTGCTGCCCAAGCACCTGGACGAGAAGGTGGCCCGGCTGCACCTGGACGCGCTGGGCGTCCGGCTCACCACCCTGACCAAGGAGCAGGCCGCCTACATCGGCGTGCCGGTGGAGGGCCCGTTCAAGCCGGACCACTACCGCTACTAGCCGATGCGTTCTGAAAGGCCGTCGGACGTGCTGGACCCGGGGCTGGCCGCGGTCGGCCAGCCCCGGATCGACTGGGCCCGGCGGACGATGCCGGTGCTGGCCCGGCTGGCCGGCGCCTTCGCCGACCAGCAGCCGCTGGCCGGGCTGACCGTCGCCGCCTGCCTGCATGTGACCCCGGAGACGGCCGGCCTGGTCCGGCTGCTGACCGCGGGCGGGGCCCGCGTCCACCTGGCCGCCTCGAACCCGCTGTCCACCCAGGACGACATCGCCGCCGCGCTGGCCGCCGATCCGGGCGTCAGCGTCTACGCCCGGTCCGGGCTGGACCGGGACTCGTACTACGAGCACCTGCACCGGGCCCTGGACGGCGGTCCGGACCTGGTCATGGACGACGGCGGCGACCTGGTCAACACGCTGCACGCCGAGCACCCCGACTTGCTGGCCGGGGTGCGCGGCGGCTGCGAGTCGACCTCGACCGGGGTGGCCCGGCTGCGCCGGATGGCCGCCGCGGGGTCGCTGGCCTTCCCGGTCGTCGCGGCCGACGCCTCCGCGACGCGCCAGCTCATCGACCACACTTGCGGCACGGGCCAGTCGGTCATCGACGGCGTTATCCGGGCCACGCGCACCCTGCTGGCGGGCAAGACCGTGGTGGTGGCCGGGTTCGGCCCGTGCGGGAGCGGCATCGCGGAGCGGGCCAGGGGCCTGGGCGCGCAGGTGGTGGTGACCGAGGTCGACCCGGCGCGCGCCCTGGCCGCGATCGTGCGCGGCTACCGGGTCCTGCCGATGGCGGCCGCGGCCAGCGTCGGCGAGCTGTTCATCACGGCCACGGGGTCACCCGACGTCATCGGCCCGGCCCACCTGGAGGTCATGCGCGACGGCGCGATCCTGGCCAACGCGGGCCACTTCGACGTCGAGATCGACGTCCGCGCGCTGGCCGGGCAGGCGGTGGAGCTCAACCCGGCGGTCCGCCCGCACGCCGACGAGTACGTGCTGGCCGACGGCCGGCGGCTGATCCTGCTGGCCGAGGGCCGCGTGGTCAACCTGGTCGCGGCCGAGGGCAGCCCGCCCGCCGCCATGGACGTGTCCTTCGCGGTGCAGGCGCTGGCACTGGCCTGGCTGGCCAGCGGGGAGGCGATGCCGCCGGCGGGCGTCCACGCGGTCCCGGCGGCCATTGACACCCAGGTGGCCGGCCTGGCGCTGGCGGCCCTGGGCGCGCGCATCGACGTCCTGACCGCGGCCCAGCAGGAATACCTGGAGTCCTGGCGCCAGGGCAGCTAACCGCGCCCTGTTAATGATCTTCTAGTTCATCGGCCTGGCTGTGGCACGCTGGGGGCATGAACCAAGCAGCCGCCCCGATGCTGCCGGGCCTGCGCGATCCGGCCCACCGGGTCAGCCGCCGGGCGGTCCGGTACTGGACCGCCCGCGCCGCCGTCGGTGGGCTGGTCCTGCTCGGCGCGGAGATCGGGGTCGCGGTCGGGGTCGGCTTCGGCGGCTGGCAGGCGGTGGCGCTGCCGGTCACGGTGCTGCTCGCGGCCGGCTACACGGTGATCATGCCGCGGTGGCGGTACCGGGTGCACCGCTGGGAGGTCACCGACGAGGCCGTCTACACCCGGGCGGGCTGGATCTCGGTGCACTGGCGGATCGCGCCGATCAACCGGATCCAGACCATCGACAGCCACCGCTCCCTGGGGGAGCGGCTGTTCGGCCTGGCCAACGTGACCGCGACCACGGCCTCGGCCGAGGGCCACGTGCACATCCACGGGCTGGACCGGGCCACGGCCGACCGGCTGCTTGACGAGCTGACCATCGCCACCGGGCACACGCCGGGCGACGCGACGTGACGGCGGCGGACAGCACCGCGGACAGCGCCCTGGACAGAGCCCAGCCGGCCGACTCGGGCTGGCAGTGGCTCAGCCCGCGCAGCCTGATCGTCCGGCCCGTGACCGACCTGATCCGGCTGCTGCCGGTGCTGGCCGGGATCTTGTTCTTCGGCTCGTCGCAGGGGCTGGGCCACTACTGGACCGCCGTGTTCGCCGGCCTGGCCATCCTGACCAGCGTGGTGCGCTGGTGCACCACCCGGTACCGGATCACGGCCGAGCGGATCTACCTGCGACACGGGCTGTTCAGCACGAAGCTCCGGTCCGTGCCCAGGGACCGGGTGCGCAGCGTGGACCTGACCGCGCACCTGGTCTACCGACTGCTGGGCCTGCGCCGGGTGGCCGTGGGCACCGGCCGCAGCGACCGGCACGGCGGCGGCGGCCTGCACCTGGACGCGCTGCGGCTGGCCGACGCGGAGGGGCTGCGCGCGCTCCTGCTGGCTGGCGCCGGGCTGGCTGGTGTCGGGATAGCCGGCGCTGGGATGCCGGTCGGGGCCGGGTCGGCGGTCGGGGCTGGGCCGGCGGTCGACGGGCTGGCGGCCGAGGCCGGCCTGGACGGCAGCGCGGCCCCGGCAGCTGCCCCCGTCGGCGTGACCGAGCTGGCCCGGCTGCGGCCGGGCTGGATCCGCTTCGCGCCGTTCACCATGACCGGCCTGGTCATCGCCGGCGTCGTGCTCGGCACCACCGCGCAGGTCGTCAACGACTCGCGCGTCAGCCTGAACACCATCGCGCCGGTCTACCGGCTCGTCGTCCGGTTCGACGGTCTGCCGGGCGGGGAGAAGGTGCTCAGCGGGGCGGTCACCGCGCTGATCCTGCTGGTGCTGCTGTCCGTGGCCGGCTACGTCGCCCTGTTCTGGGGCTACAGCCTGGTCCGCCTGGGCGACGTGCTGCGGGTTTCCCGCGGCCTGATGACCACCAGGACCACCACCATCGACATCCGGCGGCTGCGCGGGGCCGAGCTCAGCGAGCCGCTGCTGCTGCGCCTGGTCGGCGGGGCCCGCTGCCTGGCCATCACCACCGGGCTGCGGGTCGGCGAGGGCGGCGAGCACGGCGGGTCGCTGCTGCTGCCCGCCGCCCCCCGCCCGGTGGCCCGTCAGGTCACGGCCTCGGTCCTGGCCATCACCGGGCGCGCCGATGGCGTCGCCGACGCGCTGGTCACCGGCGACCTCGTCCGGCACGGGGCGGCGGCCCGGCGGCGGCGCTACGTCCGGGCGCTGGCCGGGGCCTTGGTGCTCATCGCCGGGACGACGCTGGCCTGGCGGACGGGCGTCATCCCGGCCTGGACCTGGCTGGCCAGCCTCGTGCTGCTGCCGCTCGCCGCCGCCCTGGCCGCTGACCGTTACCGGAGCCTGGGCCACCTGCTGACCCGGGGCTGGCTGATCACCCGGACCGGCACCGTGGTCCGGCGGCGCTGTGTGCTGTCCACCGACGGCATCATCGGCTGGCGGATCCACCAGAGCTGGTTCCAGCGCCGCCAGGGCCTGGTCTCGCTGGCCGCGACCACGGCCGCCGGCCATCAGCATTACGTGGCTCACGACATCCCGGCCGCCGACGCCATTGCCCTGGCCCGCGCCGCCACCGGCCCGCTGATGGCCCCCTTCGTGACCCCGGCCCCGCTCGCGCCCGGCTCGCGAACGACGTGAAAGGGCGAGCCACGTCGTTCTAGCGACGTGAAAGGGCCAGCCACGTCGTTGGGTTCGGGGCCGGGCGGATAGCGGCGGACCGAATCGCGGAATCTGACGTGGCCCGAAGGGGCAGGCGGCTAGGCCGGGGGAGCGAAGCCGCCGTGAGCTGGCCGATCGGAGGTCCGTTCGGTCGGCTCGGCCGGGCCTGCCGGGCCTGCCGGGGCGGCGGGGGCGGCCGGGGCGGCCGGCGGCGCCGTCCAGGGG
>JBOHCO010000330.1:0-3662 GCA_050698895.1 Streptosporangiaceae bacterium | reverse complement strand
CGGGCGATGCGGGCCAGGCCGTCGTCCAGGAAGGCGCGCAGCTCGGCGGCCCTGGCGGCGCCGTGCCGGCTGCCGACGTCGAACGGCGAGCCGGTGGCGCGGACGAAGGGCAGCGCGATCGCGCTGGGCAGCACCGTCATGTGGGCGCCCCGAGCGTCTCCGGCTCGGGCCAGACCACCTTGGGCTGGGTCAGCAGCTGGTCGCGGACCTTCGGCCACTCGGCCCGCAGCACGCTGTAGTAGACCGCGTCCCGGCGGCGGCCGTCGGGCATGGGGTTGAAGCTGCGCAGCGTGCCCTCCTCGCGGGCGCCGACGTTGAGCAGCCCGTGCCGGGCCTGGATGTTCAGGATGTCGGTCTTGAACTCGACCCGCTCGGCGGCCATCTGCTCGAAGGCGTGCCGCATCATCAGGAACTTGGCCCACCGGTTCAGGCCGGCGCCCTGGAAGTCGCGGCCGAGCCAGGACCAGCCGATCTCCAGCCGCCCGTCCGGCTGGGCCATGTTGCAGAAGCTCATGCTGCCGGCCACGGCGCCGGATCCCTTGTCGGTGATGGAGTAGACCACCCGCCGGCCGGCCGCCTGGTCGGCCAGGCCGAGGTCGAAGTAGGCGTCGAAGTCGGCGTCGGTGTCGATCCGGAGCACGAAGTACCGCCAGATGGGCGAGTACATGGCGATGGCGTGCCAGGACGCGCGGTCCTCGGGGCGCACCGGCCGCAGCAGCACGTGCTCGTTCTCCAGCGGGGTGGCCGCGATCTGGGCCCAGGTCTGGTCCATGTCAGGCCGCCGTTCCCGCGAACCGGGCCAGCGCCGTGACCACGTCGCGCAGCGTGCGCATCCCGGCCACGTCGGGCTCGGTGAACTCCGACAGGCTGACCCCGGTGTCGTCGCAGGCCGACATCAGGAAGATCACCTTGTTCAGCGAGGTCAGGCCGTACCCGTCGGCCATGTCCAGGTCGGGGTCCAGGCTGGCCGGATCGACCTCGGTGTCGAGTACGCGGGCCAGGCCGTCGCGGGTGACGGCCTCGATCTCCATGTCAGCGGACACGGCTTCCTCCCTGGAATTGGCAGCGGGGTGACTGCGGATTGCCCGGCCGACCTCCGCCACGAGCGGAGGCCGCAGGAACGCATAGTGATCGCCGGCCACCGGCCGGACGGTGACGGGGCCGGCCAGCCGGGCGGGCCAGCGGTGCCGGAAGGGCGCGTTGGGCGAGTCGTCGGCGCTGACGATCAGGGCCGGGGCCCGGACCGGCGCCCCGGCGGGCCGGTAGCCGGACAGCATCCGGACGTGCCGCTGGAAGACGTCGAACCGGGTGCGCAGCCGGGCCAGGACGGCCTCGGTGTCGCCGGCCTCGGTGTCGCCGGCGGAGAGCACGCCGGCCAGCCAGGTGAGCTGGTCGTCTGCGGGTGCGGACTGTTCGGGCTGACCGTTGACGGCATCGCCCAGGCTGCGGACCGAGTCGGTGACGAACATCGCGGCCAGCCGGGATGCGGTGGCCGGGTCGCCGTCGGGCACGTCGAGGCCGGGGAAGTCGAACGGCGCGTCCAGCAGGCCGAGCAGGGCCACCTCGGCGCCGGCCTGCTCCAGCCGCCGGGCCACCTCGAACGCGATGATGCCGCCCATCGACCAGCCGCCCAGCCGGTAGGGCCCGTCCGGCTGGGCCGCCCGGATCCGGCTGGTGTAGTCCGCCACCAGGCCGTCGAGCGAGGCCGCGGTGGCGCCCGGCTCGGTCAGGCCGGGCGCCTCCAGGCCGTAGACCCGGTAGGCGCCGGCCAGCTCGCCGGCGAGCTGCGCGTAGCCGAAGACCGTGCCGCCGACGGCGTGGATCAGGAACAGCGGCGGCCCGTCCGCCGCCCCGGCCAGCTCGACCAGCGGCCCGGCCGCGGCGTCGCCGGCCGCGTCGAGGCTGGCCGCGAGCCGCCGCGGCGTGGGGTGCAGGAAGATCGCGGCGACGCCGACGTCCGTGCCGAGCCGGCCCGCGATCAGGTCGACCAGCCGCATGACGGCCAGGCAGCTGCCGCCCAGGTCGAAGAAGCTGTCGTCGGGTCCGACCCGGTCCCGGCGCAGCACGGTGGCGAACAGCCCGGCGAGGAGGGTCGCGACGGGACCGGCCGCGGCGGCGGGTTCGGTGCCAGCCGATGGTCCGGAGATGGAATCCCCGGGTGCGGGCAGGGCCCCTTTGTTAATTTTCCCGCTGGTGTTGAGGGGGAACTCGGTGACCGGTATGAGGCGCGCCGGGATCATGTAACCCGGCAGCGTGCGGGCCAGGTGCGCGCTCACCTCGGCCAGCGCGGGCGGGGGGCTGGCTGCCGGGCTGGGCGCGGGCCGGATGTAGGCGCAGAGCTGCTGGTCCCCGGCCGGATCGGTGGCCACGGTGACCACCGCCTGGGCGATGGCGGGGTGGGTGGCCAGGGCGGATTCGATCTCGCCGAGCTCGATGCGCAGTCCGCGGATCTTGACCTGGCCGTCGGCCCGGCCCAGGAACACGATCGTGCCATCGGGCCGGCGGCGGACCAGGTCGCCGGTCTTGTACAGGCGCTGTCCGGGGCGGAACGGGTCGGGGATGAACCGCTCGCGGGTCAGCTCGGGCCGGTTCAGGTAGCCGCGGGCCACGCTGGCCCCGCCGAGGTGCAGCTCGCCGGTGACGCCGACCGGGACCGGGTTCAGGTGCGGGTCCAGCACGTAGGCCTGGTAGTTGGGCCGCACCGGGCGGCCGATCGGCGGCGGGAGCTGGGATAGCGGGGTGCCGGGGTCCAGCTCCATGAACGTGGCGCTGACCGTGACCTCGGTCGGGCCGTAGTCGTTCACGAACCGCGGGCCGGGCCGGGCGGCCCAGCGGCGGGCCAGCTCCGACGGCAGTTCCTCGCCCCCGCTCATCAGCACCCGCAGTGCCGGGAACTCCGCGTCGCCGAGCAGGGTGATCACCGACGGGGTCAGGCAGGCGAACGTGACGTGCCGGTCCCGCATCAGGGCGGCCAGCCGGGGCGGCGAGTGCAGGGCGCTGGCCGGGGCGAGCACGACGCGGCCGCCGCTCAGCAGGGGCATGAACATGTCCTGCACCGAGGCGTCGAAGCTGAGCGAGGCGAACTGGAGCACGGCGTCGGACGGGCCGATGTCCCACTGGGTGATCATGCCGTGCAGCAGGTTGACCAGGTTCCGGTGCTCGACCACCACGCCCTTGGGCCACCCGGTCGAGCCGGAGGTGTAGATCACGTAGGCGACGTTGCCGGGGCTGGCGGGGCTGGTGAGGTCCGTGTCGTCCAGCGCGGCGATCCGATCTCGCTCCGCGTCAAGGTCAACGAGCGTGACCGGTTCGTGGGTGTCCCGTTGGTAACCCTGTGGTGTTATCAACGGGACACCCACGAGGCCTGGGCGGGCGGCGGGGATGCTGGTGGTGCTGGCGGGGTCGGTGAGGATGACTGGCATGGCGGTGTGGGTGATCATGAAGGCGAGGCGGTCGGGGGGCAGGGCGGGGTCGAGGGGGACGTAGCCGCGCCACCAGGCGGCCAGCTCGGCCAGGACCGGACCGCGCAGGCGGGCGCGCTCCCAGGCCGCGTAGTCGGCGAACTGCACCGGCAGCTCGTCCAGGCCGGACGGCTCGCCGGTCACCTCGGCCGCGTAGAGCGCGGCCAGGTCCCGCAGCAGCAGCCGGGCTGACCAGCCGTC
>JBOHCO010000329.1:0-6193 GCA_050698895.1 Streptosporangiaceae bacterium | reverse complement strand
GACCGACGACTGCGGTGTCGTGCGCCGCTACCTGCCGGAAGTGCCCATCGGCGCGGTGCCCGGCAGCGAGCGCAACATCAAGGTCACCTACCCCGGCGACCTGGCCATCGCCGAGGCCCTGCTGCGGCAGGGTCCGGGGGCGTCCTAGCCTCCGGCGACCCGCCCAAGATCTCAAACGGCGCGCGAACCGGTCCGGTGCTCATTAAGGTACTGCCATTCGACTTTAAGTAGTCAGTCGATCACAATCCGCTTTTTCAGAATGGGCGCTGCCGCCAGCCGCACCGGAAGGAGCAGGAGCATGAGGGTCGTCGTGGCCGGAGCCGTCGTGCTGGCCTGCGGACTCGGGGGGCTGGCCGCTCCGCTGAGCGCGACGGCCAGCCCGGCGGCGGCATCGGGGCCGGTCACCAGCATCACGCTCAATCTCAAGGGCGGCAGCCGCGTGTACGACGGCGTGGGCGGCGTGCTCGGGGGCGGCGGCAACGCCCGCTACCTCATGGACTACCCGGCCGCGCAGCGCACCCAGATCCTGGACTACCTGTTCAAGCCCGGCTACGGGGCCGACTTACAGATTCTCAAGCTGGAGATCGGCGGCGACGCCGACAGCACGGACGGTGCCGAGCCGAGCATCGAGCACACCAGGGGCCACATCAACTGCCACGCCGGCTACGAGTTCGGCATCGCCAGGCGTGCCGTGGCGCTGAACCCCGGCCTCCGGCTGTACGGGCTCCAGTGGGCGGCCCCCGGCTGGGTCGGGCAGGGCAGCAACCACCGCTTCACCACGCGCGACATCAGCTACCTGCTGGACTGGCTGGGCTGCGCCCGGCGGCAGGGCCTGCGGATCAGCTACCTGGGCGGCTGGAACGAGTCCGACTCCGGCCGCCACCAGAAGTGGTGGACGTGGCTGCGCCGGGCCCTGGACCAGCACGGCTACCGCCAGGTGCAGCTCGTCGCCTCGGACTCCAACGGCCCGGACGGCTGGCACTACGTGGGTGACCCCGCGATCGCGGTGCTGGGCGCGCACGACGTCTGCGGCACGCAGACCGGCGTCGGCGGGCCCGCCACCGCCTGCACCTCGCCGTGGTCGCTGGACCGGCGCCAGCCCCCGGCGAACCAGCCCATGTGGGCCAGCGAGCTGGGCGGCATGTCCGCCGGCGCCACGCGCGGGTGCGTCCAGCCCTGCGCGCCGGCCATCGACCGGGCGGTGATCCGCGGCTTCGTGAACGCCCGGCTGACCGGCTTCCTGGAGTGGCCCGTGCTCGACGCGATGCCGGCCGGCCTGCCGTACGAGAATCGCGGCCTGGTGACGGCGGACCAGCCCTGGTCGGGCAGCTACCAGGTCAACGCGATGACCTGGGCCACAGCCCAGCTCACCCAGTTCGCGGCGCCGCCGCGGCCGGGCAGCCGGGTCGTCTGGAAGTACGTCAGCTCGGCCAGCGGCCTGCTCGGCGGCCGGGGCCCGAACGGGTCCTATGTCAGCCTGGTGCGCGGTAGCGGCGGGCCGGCCACCGGGTGGAGCACGATCATCGAGGCGACCACGGCCGGCAGGACCCAGCGGGCCAGCTTCCACGTCACCGGCGGGAGCCGCCTGGCGCGGCAGACCGTGCACGTCTGGGCGAGCAACTTCGACCCGAACAGCGGCGGGCCCCGGCAGTGGTTCGTCCGCGAGCCCGCCATCCACCCGACCAGGGACGGCCGGTTCAGCCTGGTCATCAAGCCCGGCTGGGTCTACTCCCTGACCACCACCACCGGCCAGGGCAAGGGCGCCGGGCGGGGCCGCCCGGCCTCGTCGCCGCGGCTGCCGCTCACCGAGAGCCTGGGCAGCTCGGCCCCGGCCGGGGTGGCCGACGATGAGCCGGCCTACCTGGCCGCCCAGCAGGGCGCGTTCGAGCTGGCCCCGTGCACCGTCCCCGATGGCAGCGACCGGGTCTGCACCGAGCAGGAGGCGGCGGCCACCCCCGAGTTCTGGCACTCCGCCGGGTCGATCGCGAACACCCGCTATCCGTACGCCGTGATCGGCGCGGGCAGCTGGGCCAACTACAAGGTCAGCGCCGACGTGCTGCTGCCCGGATCAGGCAGCGCCGCCGGGCTCATCGGCCGGTTCAGCTGCCGGGCGACCACGCCCAGCGCCGGCGCCTTCGACGGCTACGTGTTCAACGTCAGCGCCACCGGCCTCTGGAGCCTGACCAGGAACGCCAACCCGGAGCCCGGCTCGCCCACCACGGGCTGCGCCTCGGGCCCGACCCTGACCCAGGTCCTGACGTCCGGGCGCCTGGCCCGGCCGCTGGGCCTGCGCCAGTGGCACCACCTGAGCTTGTCCATGTCGGGCCACACGATCACGGCCTCGGTCGACGGGGTCGTGGTCGCCAACCTGGCCGACCCGACCTGGGCGTCGGGCCTGGCCGGCCTCGAGGCCGGCGCCTTCAGCTCGTCCTGGCCGCACGTCCAGTACAGCCACCTCTCGGTGACCCGGCTGCCCGCCTAGCACTCTCGTAACACCCCGCACAGGCGGGCATACCGGGCCTATGCTCATCTAAGGTGTTGCCACTCGACGTTAGGTAGTCAGGCAATCACAATCCGCATTGTCAGATGAGGCCTGGCCACCGGCACCGGGAGGAACGCGAGAATGAGGGTCGTCGTGGCCGGAGCCGTCGCGCTGGCCTGCGGACTCGGCGGCCTGGCCGCGCCGCTCAGCGCGGCGGCCAGCCCGGCGGCGGCGCGAGTCCGGACAGCCGCGGAGCCGGTCACCCGCATCACGCTCAACCTCAGGCAAGGCCAGAACGTGTACCAAGGTGTGGGCGGCGTGCTGGGCGGCGGCGGCAACGCCCGCTACCTCATGGACTACCCGGCCGCCCAGCGCCAGCAGATCCTGACGTACCTGTTCAAGCCCGACTACGGGGCGTCGCTGCAGATCCTCAAGCTGGAGATCGGCGGCGACGCCGACAGCACCGACGGCGCGGAGCCGAGCATCGAGCACACCCGGGGCCACGTCAACTGCCACGCCGGCTACGAGCTCGCCATCGCCAAGCAGGCCGTCCGGCTCAACCCCGGCCTCAGGCTGTACGGGCTCCAGTGGGCCGCACCCGGCTGGGTCCGCCAGAACGGCGGCCGCTTCACCCCGCGCGACATCGACTACCTGCTGGACTGGCTGGGCTGCGCCCGGCGCCAGGGCCTGCGGATCAGCTACCTGGGCGGCTGGAGCGAGTCCGACTCAGGCCAGCACCAGAAGTGGTGGGGCTGGCTGCGCGCGGCGCTGGACCAGCACGGCTACCGCCAGGTGCGGCTCATCGCGGCGGACTCCAACGGCAAGGATAACTGGCACTACGTCGGCGACTCCGCCATCGCCGTGCTGGGGGCGCACAACGCCTGCGGCAAGAAGCCCGGCCTGGCGTCGTACACCATCTGCACCTCGCCCTGGTCGGCCAACTCGCGCCGGTACCGCTCGAGCCAGCCGATGTGGAACAGCGAGTCCGGCAAGCTGTCGGCCGGCGCCACCAGCGGGTGCATCCAGCCCTGCGCTCCGGCCATCGACCGGGCCGTGATCCGCGGCTTCGTGGACGCCCGGCTGACCGGGTTCCTGGGGTGGCCCGTGGTCGACGCCATGCCGGGGGGCCTGCCGTACGAGGACCGGGGCCTGGTGACCGCCGACCAGCCGTGGTCGGGGAGTTACCAGGTCAACGCGCTGACCTGGGCTACCGCCCAGCTCACCCAGTTCGCCAAGCCGCCCGGGCCGGGCGGCCGGGTGGTCTGGAGGTACGTCACCTCGGCCAGCGGCCGCCTGGACGGCCGGACCGCCGACGGCTCCTACGTCAGCCTGGTCCGCACCAGCGGCGGGCCGGCCAGCGCCTGGAGCACGATGATCGAGGCGACCACGGCCACCACGACCCAGCGGGCCAGCTTCCACATCACCGGCGGAAGCCGCCTCGCCGGGCAGGCCGTGCACGTCTGGGCCAGCAACTTCGACCCCAGCACCAGCAGCCCAGCGCAGTGGTTCGTCCCCCAGCCCGCGATCCAGCCGAACAAGTACGGCCGGTTCAGCCTGGTCATCAACCCCGGCTGGGTCTACTCCCTGACCACCACCACCGGCCAGGGCAAGGGCACCGCCGCCGGCCCGCCCGCCTCGTCCCTGAACCTGCCCCTGACCGAGAGCCTGGGCAGCGACGCCAGGGCCGGATCGGCCGACGACGAGCCCGCCTACCTCGCCTCCCAGCAGGGCGCCTTCGAGCTGGCCCGCTGCACCGTCCCCGACGGCAGCAACCGGATCTGCACCGAGCAGGAGGCCGCGGCCACGCCCGTGTTCTGGCACACCAACAAGTCCATCGCCAACGAGCGCTATCCCTACGCCGTGATCGGCGCGGGCGACTGGGCCGACTACAAGGTCAGCTCCGACGTGCTGCTGCCCAGCCAGCACAGCGCGGGCGGGCTCATCGGCCGGTTCGGTTGCCGGGCCTTCGCGCCTAACGCCGGTGCCTTCGACGGCTACCTGTTCAACGTCAGCGCCGCCGGCTCCTGGAGCCTGACCCGCAACGCCAACCCGGAGCCCGGCCTGCCCGCCACGGGCTGCACGTCGGGCCCGACCGCGAGACGGGTCCTGGCGTCCGGGCGGCTGGCCCGGCCGCTGCGCCTGCGCCGCTGGCACCACCTGAGCCTGTCCATGTCGGGCGACACGATCACGGCCTCGGTCGACGGGGTTCAGGTGGCCAACGTGACCAACAGCACCTGGACCTCGGGCCTGGCCGGCCTCGAGGCCGGCGCCTTCAGCTCAGCCTTCCCGCACGTCCAGTACAGCCACCTCTCGGTCACCCCGCTGCCCGCCTAGCGCCCTCGTAACACCCCGCGCAGGCGGCCCACGCGGCGGACCGCGGCCTCCCGTGGCCCTGGCGGGCCGGAGACCAGGTCGCGGGGGCTGGTCAGGAACCCGGCCCCCCAGGACATGTGCATGGTGGCCAGGACCAGGGGCAGGCGGGCCGCGGCCCGCGGCGGCAGGCCGCGCGTCGCCCGGGCCGACACGGCCAGCACGAACCCCCCGTACAGCAGGGGGGCGGCCAGCCCGGCGGTGGCGGCGAGCGGCCAGGGACCCCCGACCCCGGCGGCCCGCGCGGCCAGGCCGGCCACCCCGGCCAGCGACCCGGCGCCGACGGCGGCCGCCACCGCGGGCGGGGCCAGGTAGCGCAGGTTGATGGTGCCGGCGTGCTGGCGGGCGATGACCCGGCGCCAGCGCCCGTACTGGAAGTACTGCGCGCCGAGGCGGATCACCGTGGCCCGGGGCCGGTAGGTGACCCGCAGCTCCGGCTCGAACCAGATCATGCCGCCGGACTGGCGGATCCGGTGGTTCATCTCCCAGTCCTCAGCCCGCAGGTACTGCTCGTCGTAGCCGCCGACCTGCTCGATGGCGGTGCGCCGGAACACGCCCAGGTACACGGTGTCGGCCGGGCCCGGCCGGCCGCCGGTGTGGAACCGGGAGGCGCCCACGCCGTAGGGCGAGGTCATGGCGAAGGCGACGGCCCGCTGGAACGGGGTCTCGCCCTCGGCCGCCATCACCCCGCCGACGTTGACCGCGCCGGTCCGGGACAGGGTGGCCATGGCCAGCCGGAGGTAACCGGGCGGAATCAGCGCATGCCCGTCGACGCGCGCGATCACGGCATGCCGGGCCGCTTTCACGGCGGCATTGATGGCCGTCGAGATCTTCCCGGTGGGATTGTCCACCACCGTGACCCGAGGGTCCTCGGAAGCTATCCGCTGGGCGATTTCCGTGGTCTTATCACGGGACGGCCCCAGGGCCAGGACCAGCTCAAGCTCCCCCGGGTAATCCTGGCTGAGGATGTGCTCCACGGACTGAGCCAGGTACATTTCCTCGTTTAGTACCGGCATGACCACTGAAATTGGCTCAATGGTCGCATTCTGATTACGTGTCTCCCCCATGACGGGGATATAGTAACGCCCTCGCGACTACTGAGAGGCACGACGGCGATACTTTACGTATTCATCAGCTGGGTCAGAGAGTGGCGTCCTCCAGCATCTCGGTCACCAGCGCCGCGATCGGCGAGCGCTCCGACCGGACCAGGGTCACGTGGGCGAACAGCGGGTGCCCCTTGAGCTTCTCGATCACCGCGACGATGCCGTCGTGGCGGCCGACCCGCAGGTTGTCGCGCTGGGCGATGTCGTGGGTGAGCACCACCCGCGAGCCGGCCCCGAT
>JBOHCO010000328.1:0-4119 GCA_050698895.1 Streptosporangiaceae bacterium | reverse complement strand
CGTGGCTGAGGTCCACGATGCAGAACCGGTTGCCGTCCGGATCGGCCAGCACCACGAAATCCGGGTCGTCCGGGTACAGGTCCCAATCCGCCCGCCGAGCCCCGAGCCCGATGAGCCGCTCCGCCTCTGCGGCCTGCTCCGCTCCGCTGGCCACATGCAGGTCCAGGTGCATCCGCGGACGTGCCTCCGGCGGTGACTGGCTCGTCTGCAACGCGATCATGGGGCCAGCGCCGCCCGGCGGCACGAGCACCGTGTCCCAGCCGCCGAACCCGTCGGTCCGCAGCTCGCAGCCCAGCGCTGCCTGCCAGAACTCCGCGGCGCGCTGCTTGTCGGCAACACCCAGCACGAATACGCCCAAGGTCAGCACAGCCTGATTCTGGCCGATCCCGCTCGCCCTGTCTGCCAGTGCCACGCCGGCCCAGTGCCACGCCCAGCCCGCACCACGCCCAGCCCGCGCCGGCCCGCTCCGATGTCGGCCCAGCCCCATGCCGGCCCGGCCCCACGCCCAGCCCGCATCGGCCCAGCCCTACACCGGCCCAGCCCGTGACGGCCTAGCCCCACGCCGGCCCAGCCCGTGACGGCCCAGCCCGCACCGGCCCAGCCCGCGCCGGCCCGCTCCGATGTCGGCCCAGCCCCATGCCGGCCCAGCCCCATGCCGGCCCAGCCCCATGCCGGCCCGCCCGTACCCGCCCCGTTATCCGGCGCGTCTTCCCAACCCGCCTGCGGCCCCATCTGTCGCACCAGCCCCGCACCCCCGGAGCAGTTCGGATCGTCCGTGTCATAGGGCGGGCTAGTAAGTCTGAAGTGTGGTCGTCGGTGCGGGTGGTCTTGGCGGTGAGGGCGTCGGCGTCGGCGATGATGGCCAGGACGGCGGCCGGGGTGGTGGTGGTGATGGTGGCGCGGATGGTGATCTGGTCGTCTTTCTTGTGGTAGATGGCGTGGATGTCGAAGGCGGCCAGGAGTTGCTGGATAAGTCGTTCGGGGGCGTTGTCCAGGAGGCCGGGCAGGACGGGGAGCTGGTCCAGGAGCGCGGGGTCGCCCGGGTCGTCGTCGGCGGGTGCGGTGAGGGCGGCGAGGCGGGTGGTGATGTCGGCGCGCTCGGTTTCGAGTTCGGTGAACCTGTTGATGTGGCGGGTGCGCAGGGCGGTGAGGACGGCGGGGGCGGCGCCGGCGGTGATGATGAGCGCTTCGAGTTCGGTGGTGTGGGCGTCCTCGAAGGCGTCGATCATCTTGAGCCGCTTGGTGAGCCGCGCGGTCTCGCGGTTTTTGCGGGCCTGGTCGGCGGCGGCGGTGGCGGGCGTGTCGGCGGCCAGGAGGGCGGCGCGGTCGGGGCCGAGTACCCGTTCGTGGCAGAACTGGGCGATGGCGGCCAGGAGCTTGTCTTCGCGGGCGAGGACGGCGCGGGGGTGGTCGGGGGTCTTGGCGGCGTGGCGGGGGTTGACGGGTGAGTGGGGGCACAGGTACCAGGTGACCTGCCCGCCGGCGGCGGGGCGGGTGGCTCCGTACATGCGCCGGTTGCAGGCGCGGCAGCGGACCCGGGAGCGCAGGACGTAGGTGCGGCGGCCGGGGGCGGTGGGGCCGCGGTCGTCGGGGCTGGTGGCGTGGCCTTCGGCCTGGGCGGCGTCCCAGATCTTGCGGGTGACGATGGCGGGGTGGACGGGCTGGGGTGACCAGATCCACTGGGCGGGGGGCTGGGCGCGGGTGCGGCCGTTGATCTTGCGGCGGCGGCCGTAGACCATGTGGCCGGTGTACTTGGGGTTGGCCAGGATCTTCCAGACGGCCTGGGGTGTCCAGCCGATGGCGGGGTCAGGGGCGGGGTAGGTGCCGGGGTCGGCGGCCAGGCGGCGGGCGATGGCGTAGGTGCCCAGGTGCTGGCCGGTGCGCCAGGTGAAGATCTGCGCCACGACCGGGGCGCGGTCGGGGTCGAGGGCGAGGCGGGTCTTGGTGCGGCCTTGCGCGGCCTTGACCGGCACGGGGTGGGGGACGCGGTCGGGTGCGTACCCGTAGGGGGCGGGGCCGATGTTCCACCCGTCCAGGGCGTGCTGGGTGAGTCCTTCCCAGGCTTTCTCCTTGACCTGGAGCCGGAACCACTCGGCGACGCCCTGCTTGACGCGGCGGACCAGCACGCTGGTGGAGTTCATCCCGTCGATGCTGATGGGCTCGTCGGTGGCGAACAGCGGGATGCCCTGCCGCGAGAGTTCCTTTTCCAGCCTGAGCGCGTTGAACGTGTCGCGGCCGGACCGCTCGATGTCCTCGCAGATCACGGCGGTGAACCGGGGGCTGGGGCTGGCGGCTTCTCTCAGCAGGTCAGCTAGTCCGCCGTCGCGGGGAATGCCGACGTCGAAGTTCTGCCAGGAGTCGGACTGGCCGCGCTGCTCGATGTCCAGCCCGCCGGACTCGACGTCCCAGAACCAGGCTACGATCACGAACCCGGCCGGCAGGCGGTCCTGGCACTTGCGGGCCTGGCGGCGCAGCGACGCCACGGGGTCCTGGAGGCCGAAGGTGGAGGTCCGGCCGGTGAACGCGACCGGCACCAGCGGCGCGACGGTGGTTAACTGCGGCGGGGTTGCTGCCTGCGTGCTGCCCATTGGAGTAGCTCCCTGATGGCGTGGTTCTGGCGGTCGTCCAGCCGCTGGGCTTCCGCGCCCTGCGCGATGCGGATCGTCCATTTGACTTTCATTCCGCCGGTTTCTTCAATTTCATCTCTATAATAGCTGAAAATAGCGTTTTCCGGCAGATCTATAAGCGAATTACTGTCGTGTCCTTCGGTGTGTTTGTCCAGGTCAGCTAGGTCATAAATCATTCGTGCGCCCTTCCGGTAATGGCGATTATGTGTATTCCCGTGGTCGTGGATGCGCTGATTTCGGGGCGTGACCAGCACGGTTCCGCCGCTGCCGAGGCCGGTTCTCCTCCTCGACCCGATAGCCAGCCGGGCCTGTGCGGCGGGCGGGGCCTGTCCAGAGCCGGGCCTTGGCCTGGTCCCGCAGGGACGCCGCAGGCGCTCTTGACAGGCCCCGCCCACCGCGAACCGTGAGCGATCGGGCCGAGGGGGAGACCACGAGCGGATCTAGCCGCAACCGGCCGCATTGGTGAGGCGCGGCGAGGGGTACGGCCGGGGATGCTCACCGGCCCGGGGGCGGGGCCAGGTCACCGGGCGCGGTGCGTACCAGCCACGTGCCGATCCCGACCAGCAGGGCGGCGGTGGCAGGTGTCCCGGCGCGGACGTACCAGATGCCGGTGGCCAGGGCGGCGGCGGCGAGGATGCGGATGGCCAGGCGGCGGGGGCTGCCGTGGCGCAGCCGGGCGGGCACGACGGCGACCCGCTGCCACGCGCCGCGCCAGGAGACCGGCGCGGGTCGGGGAGGCGGCGGGGCGGTGCGGGAATGCTGGCCGGGGATGAGGCCGTCTTGCAGGTCGGCCCATGCCTCGGTGCGGCCCCACGCCGTGCGCAACAGCGCATAAGCGCGGGAGGCGTCGCGGTAGCGGTCGGGGTCGCCGCCGTCCTCGCGGTCGGGGTGGGTGGCGGCGGCGATGCGCCGCCAGGCGCTGCGGACGTCGTCGTCGGTGAGCTTGCCGGGGTCGGGCGGCAGTCCGAGAGCGGCGAACGGACTCCACAAGGCATTCATCGGCGGGCCTCCTGCCCGAACACGTCATCCAGCCGGTCAGAGCTGGTGGTGATCCCGGCCGGGACCAGGCCGTTCCCGCCCGGCCTGGGCTGCGCGGCCTGGGCTGGTTCCGCGGGGATGATCTTGGACGGCCGGGCGGGCGGGCGGGGCAGCGGGAGGGGCGAGGGGCGGGGCCGGGCGATCTGGGTCCAGGTGCATCCGCCGGCGTGGATGTACCCGGCCTGGCCGGTGGCCAGGGCGCGGGCGATGCCGGGGTCGGCGGTGAAGGCGTGCTGGACGCGTGATGAGCCTTCGTCGCCCCACATGCCGGCGAGCATCTTGGTCGCGGTCTCGACGATGCGGCGGGTGCCGGCGAGCTGGGAGAGGGGTTCGGGGTAGGGGGTGCGCATGAGCCAGATCCCGCCGTCGGCGGTGGCGGCGATCCGGTACCGCTCGTCCTCGTCGGGGGCAAGTCCCTGCCAGGACTGGGCGCTCACCTGGACGGCGACGCCGA
>JBOHCO010000327.1:0-1596 GCA_050698895.1 Streptosporangiaceae bacterium | reverse complement strand
CCGCTGCTCAACCGGCAGCTCCGAGCGGAGCTGGGCCGCGTCCTCGATCCACTCCGCGACGCTGGCCGTCGCGCTGGAGATGATCACGCTGGCCGGCGGCTCGGGCTCGCGCAGCAGGTACTCCATGGCCAGCTAGTCCGGCTCGCGCAGTGCGCGCGGCAGGCCGGTGTCGGGCAGCGCCGGCGAGAACACCCACAGCACCCGGGCCGGGCCCGCCTCCGGCAGCACCCGGAACGTGTGCTCCGTGCTGGCCGGGAACGTGTAGGCGTCGCCCGCCTCCAGCGTGACCGGCTCCCCGGCCACCTCCAGGTGCAGCTGCCCGGCCAGGATGAACACGAACTCCACGTCGGCCGGCAGCGAGTACGCCTCCTCGCCGCTGCCGCCCCCCGGCTCGATGTCGCTGAGCAGGGCCTGCATGCGCTTCTCGCCGGACGGCGTCAGCAGGTACTCGCGCATGCTGGTGCCGCCGAAGTTGATCGGCGGGTAGGCGCCCCGCCGGACCACCTCGCCCCGGCTGGCCTGGAACAGCGAGCCGGGCGAGATCTCCAGCGCGTCGCACAGCCGGATCAGCGAGGCGACCGACACGTTGGCCAGGTCGCGCTCCAGCTTGGACACGAACCCCTTGGTCAGCCCGCTCTGCTCGGCCACCTCGGCCATGCTCTTGCGGGCCGCCAGCCGCGCCGCGCGCAGCTGCGCGCCGATCGCCGCTGGCTGGTGACCGCCGTTGCTGGCGTTACTGGCGCTACTGACCCCGGGCACCGGTTCCTCCGCTACCGCTCCTGTGCATGCCGACTCCCGCTTCGGACTCTATGACATGCCGAAAACTGTCATGAAACAAGGGTTGACAGGCAGGAAACATGTGGTGATTATGGCCGTGACTCCGCTGACCCCGGGAGGCGAGATGGCTGCACAGTCTGGGACCGGCACGGCGATCGAGACGACTGAGGGCGGCCTGCTCGGCCAGGTCGAGGTGCACTCCATCGACTGGATTCCCGATCCGGAACGACACGGCAAGACCTGGCAGCAGTCCATGCTGTGGTTCCTCGGCAACTTCCAGTACTTCACCATCCCCATCGGCTTCGTCGGCCCGGCACTCGGCCTGTCGCTGGGCTGGTCGATCCTGGCCGGCGTCCTGGGCATCTGCGCCGGCACCCTGTTCATGGCCTTCCACGCCACCCAGGGCCCGGTGTTCGGGCTGCCCCAGATGATCCAGACCCGGGCCCAGCTGGGCTACCGCGGCGTGGTCGTGGCGCTGTTCGCGGTGCTGTTCACCTACATGGCCTTCAATGTGGCCGACCAGGTGCTGATGAGCACCGGCCTGCACGGCGCCTTCGGCTGGAACGCCGGCCTGGTGGCCATCGCCACCGCCGTGCTGGCCGCGCTGCTGGCCATCTTCGGCTACGACTGGGTGCACCGGGTATTCCGCTTCCTGCTGGCCATCTCGCTCCCCTGCTATGCGATCATCTCGGTCGCCATCCTGGTCGGGCACGCCGGGGGCAGCGCGCCGCACCACCCGGGCAGTTTCCTGTTCGCCGCGTTCATGGCCCAGTTCTCGGTCGCCGCCGCGTACAACATCACCTACGCGCCCTACGTCTC
>JBOHCO010000326.1:0-2449 GCA_050698895.1 Streptosporangiaceae bacterium | reverse complement strand
GCCGGGTTCGAGCGGGTGCTCGGCCCCCGCCATCCCGATACGCTGCGGAGCCGGGCCAAGCTGGCTCAGCTGTACCGCCAGCTGGGACGCTACGGCGACGCCCGGACGCTGCTGCGCGACACCGTGGACCGGCTGGAGCGCATCCTGCCCCAGGGCGATCCGCTGATCACCGAGCTGCGCCAGAACCTGGCCGACATCGGCGAGGAGTAACTCCGCGGAGAAAGGCTGGCCGGTTCCGGCACGGCATCATCATCGCCGCTGGCCTTCGCGGCTGCCGTCCCGCGCTGTTCTCCGCCGCTGGCCGTCACCAGCCTGCCCTCGGGAGGCGCGGCGGCTGCGCAGCAGCTCGATGCCGATGGGGATGAGGGAAATGAGGACGACCACGGTGATGGCCGGCAGCAGGTAGGTGTCGATGCCCGGGATGGCCGAGCCGAGCGCGTAGCCGGCCAGGGCGACCCCGGCGGACCACAGGAGCCCGCCTGCTATCTGCCAGATCGTGAAGGTGCGGGCGGGCACGCCGATCGCCCCGGCGGCCGGGTTCACGACGGTCCGGATGACCGGGATGAAACGGGCCAGGACGATGGCCTTGCCGTACCCGTACCGGGCCAGCAGCTCCCCGGTCCGCTCGGCACCCTCACGCACGCGGCGGCTACGGCTGCGCTCCAGCAACCGGCGCCCTCCGGTCCGGCCGATGTAAAACCCCGTCTCGGCCCCGAGGATCGCGCCGCCGGCCGCGGCCGCGATGACCAGCGGCAGCGACAGGCGGGCCGGATGGCCCGGCGCGGCCGTGGCCAGCAGCCCGGCGGTGAACAGCAGCGAGTCTCCGGGCAGGAAGAACCCGACCAGCAGCCCGGTCTCGGCGAACAGCACCAGGAAGACGCCGAGCGCGCCCAGGCTGGTCAGCAGCGAGGTAGAACTCAGCGGGTTCAGCGCCACGCCCGGCCTCCTGGCCGGGCGCTCGTCGCGCCCGTATGCATGCGCAGCCTCAGTCGGCCGGGCCGTGCGGTGACCACCAGCTCGCTGGCCGTCGCCATGACCTCCCCGTCCAGTTCCCAGGGCTGCGGCCGGCTCAGCCGCAGCCGCAGCTCGCGGAACTGGTAGCGGCGCACCCGGTCGCTCGGCTCGCGGCGCAGCACCACCCGCGCGGCCAGGACCGCCCAGGCCGGCCAGCCGCGCGCGGTCAGCACGACGGCGTCCAGCAGCCCGTCGTCAGGGCGGGCGTCGGGCAGCAGCGGGACGCCGCCGCGCAGCCAGCCGACGTTGCCGATGATCACGGTGCTGGCGCGCAGCCGGACCGGCAGCTCCTGATCGGCGGCCAGGGTGAGCCGGATCGGCCGGTCGCTCAGGTGCCGCAGCACCGACAGGGCGTAGGCGGCCCAGCCCAGCCGCTTCTTGAGCGGCTCGCTGGTGTCGCTCAGCATCCGGGCGTCCAGCCCGAGGCCGGCCATCACGACGAAGGCCTGGCCGTTGGCGGTGCCGGTGTCCAGCTTCTGCTCGCCGTCACCCAGCGCTACCGCCAGGGCGCCGTCCAGGTCCGCGGGCAGTCCTACGTTGCGGGCCAGCAGGTTGCCGGTGCCCAGCGGCAGGATGCCCAGCGGCACGCCGCTGTCCGCCACCCCCTCCGCGCACGCGGTCACCGTCCCGTCACCGCCGCAGGCCAGTACCAGGTCGGCCCCGGCCGCCACGGCGGACCGGGCCTGACCCTGGCCGGGGTCATCGGAGGTAGTCTCCAGCCACAGCGGCTCGTCCCATCCGTGCTCGGCCATGGCCTGGTGCACGGTCTCCAGGAACTGGCCGGGGTCGCCGACCTTCGTCGGGTTGACCACCACGGCGGCCCGGCTCATCGGGTCGGCCTCACGGGGCATCTCCTTTGGGAGGTGGCGAGGGGCGGCCGGCCTGGCCGTCCGCGTCCCGGCCTACTGCCCCGAATGGCCGCGTGCATGCCCACGAGGACCCGCGGCCCGGCCGAGAGCCAGCGGCTGTCGATTTGCGCGGTCTCGTTCGTGAACAGGTTGAGATCACGGTCAGGCGCCGCGGCGCCGTGAGGAAGGAGCACAGCGAGATGGGCAAGATTCGCGTTCACGAGTTCATCAGCCTCGACGGGGTCATCGACACGCCGAGCTGGACGATGGGGTACGGCTTCGACCCGAGGATGGGCGAGGCGATCGGGGCGTGCATGGGGTCGTGCGACGGGCTGCTGCTCGGCCGCACCACCTTCGAGATGTTCGAGCCGGCCTGGTCGGTCCGGACCGCTGAGGAGGATCCGGGCGCGCCGTTCATGAACGACAGCCCGAAGTACGTCGTGTCCTCGACCCTGGCCAGCCCGACCTGGAGGAACTCCGAGGTGCTCGGCGCGTACGACGCGGCGAAGATCCGGGCCCTCAAGGACCGGACGAAGGGCCTGTACGTCAGCGGCAGCGGGACGCTCGTCCGGGCCCTGCTGGCCGAC
>JBOHCO010000325.1:0-7367 GCA_050698895.1 Streptosporangiaceae bacterium | reverse complement strand
CGGCTGGGCACGTGCAGCTTGGTGGCCAGCAGGACATCCTGGCGGGACATGGCACCCCCGGCCATTGCCATCACGGGCTGGTCAGCCATCGGGGACTTACCGCTCAGCGCCACCAGCGATCCTCGCTCCGCCGCGGTTTACCACCAGCCTATCGGCTGGCCCGCCGCCGAGGATTCCACCTGATAGGTGCACGCCGGCCCGGCCGCTCGGCCTGGTCCCCGCACCCCCGCGCCGGCCAGGTAGCACCTTCGGGTGACCGGCCGCCGCGCCTCAACATTCCACCTGGCAGGCACCTTCGGGTGACGCCTCACGGCGGCCCGGATTCGTACCGTTCCCTGAAGAGCCCGGGCCACGAAAAGCCAGGTCACGAAGAGCCGGGGCCACGAAGAGCCAGGCTAGGCCACCCATTACTGACGGAGGATGCCATGTACGACCCGCCTGCCTATCTGTGGGCGATCACCATCGCCGGAATCGTCGCGATCCCGGCCGCCACCTGCGCCGTGCTCTACGGCCGCGGGGTGCGCGCCGGCCTGGGCCGGCCGCGCGCGGTGCTGCTCGCCGGGGGCGCGGCCGCCGTGCTCGGCGGCTGGTTCACCGCCAGCGCGGTGATCGCCGGTCACGGCTGGTACCACGCGCGGCTCGGCCACGGGGTGCCGTGGCTGCCGGTCGCGACGGTCGGCTTCCTGGGCTTGCTGCTGGCGCTGCGCCAGATCCCGGTGGTGGCCCGCGCCCTGGCCGCACCGGGCACGGTGAGCCGCCTGGAACTTCCGCACTCGTTCCGGGTGGCCGAGGGGTCGGCCTTCCTGATCATCATGGGCCTCGGTCATCTGCCCGCGCTGTTCTCCCTGCCCGCGGGCCTGGGCGACGTCGCGGCCGGTATCGCCGCGCCGCTGGTCGCCCTCAGGCTCGCGCAGAGCACGCAGAGCACGCGGAGCACGTCGAGGACGCCGGGCACGCCGGGCACGCGGGGCACCGGCCGCCGCGCCGCCCTATGGTTCAACGCGTTCGGCATGACTGATCTGGTGGTGGCCCTGACCCTCGGCGCCGTCACCGGATTCCAGCTGGTCAACGTCACCCCGTCCGGTGCGCCGATCAGCGAGCTCCCGCTCGCGCTGATCCCGACCGCCGCCGTGCCGCTGCTGTTCGCCCTGCACATCACCTCCGTGCAAGCGCTGCGCCGGGCCCGCCGGGCAGCGCTGCCAGCCGCCGGCCCGCGCTCTGCCGACGCCTCGGTGCGCACGGCCATGGCGGGAAGCCCGGCATCCCCTGCTCGGTGAGCCCGGCCAGGGGGGCCATCCGCCGCACGACTGAACGACTGAACAACTGAACGACTGAACGCCGGGCGCAGGCCCGGTCAGCAGAAAGGAACCGCAATGAAGACCAGCAGTCCGTACCCGCACGCCGAGGTCGCGGAGATCTCCCAGCCCAGGCTCGTGCTTGACCGATCCGATGAGCGAGGTGCAGCGGTCCCGCTCATGGGTCCCGCTGACCGCGGCACGACGGTCTCGCTCATGGGTCCCGCCGACCCGGGCACGGTCCCGCCGCTGATGCTTCCGAGCCGGTAATGTCCCTGCTAGCGGCCGACAGCGTAGAGGGTGCCGTTGTTAATGGCGTAGACGGTGCCGTCGGGGCCGAGCATCGTCGGCGTGTAACTCTCGCCTCGCGGGGCGTTGAGGCGGATCTTCTCGGCCAGGGTGTTGGTGGCGAGGTCCCAGCGGTAGAGCATTCCGTCCTCGCTGTTGACGAACACGGAGTCGTCGGCGGGGTCGACCACTGCGGAGTTGATGCACCATTCATACCGCGCGCCGGCGGGTGTCCCGGGCTCGTGGTCGGGCGACAGGATGCTCTTCACCACCTTCATGGTCTTGACCTTGGAGAACGGGTCCTTCTGGCTGACCCCCGGGTCCAGCACGGCAACCTTGTTGCGACCGTCTCCCTGCTTGCCGATGATGTAGTTGTCGTATTTGGACATCAGCAGGTAGGACGAGGGTCCGTGGTAGCTGGGCACCGCGCGAGCGGGCACCAGGGACACGGTCTCGTCCCAGCCGAACGATCCGGGAATCTTCTCGCGCGTCAGGCTCGCGTTGTAGTGCAGGAGCCAGCCCCGGCCGTCGTGGCTCCACGCCGTATGCCCCAGGACTCCGTAGTACACGTCCCCATCCGGGCCGACCATCGGCGTGGCGGATGACGTGCTTGAGACCAGGGCCGGCTTGCCGTTGGCCGGGTCCTTCAAGGTGACGCGGAACCGTGGCCTGAGGGTGGCGGCGTTGAGACCGACCAGGATGCCGCTCGCCGGGCTGGTGACCGTGATGTAAACGGTTCGGCCGTCTGGAGACAGAGCCGGGGCGCAACTGAAGGCCACGCCGGTGACAGCCCGGTTGCGAGCCGCGGCCGCGGCACTGATCCAGGTGGCGTGACCGCTGGCGTCGATCCGGGCTATCCCGCTCGACAGGTGCGCCGGCGTCGCGCCGGTCACCTTGAACCCGAAGTACACCGACCCGTCAGGTCCCGCGGTCAGCGGCGTGCTGATCCGCACCGCCTTGTCGTACACCGACCGGTGCGCCTTCCACTGGGCCGCCCCGTAGAACACCAGCCGGTGCACCGCGCCGGTCTTCAGGTTGGCGTGCTCGCGCATCAGGACCGTCCCGCCCGCGCCAGCGACGGCCAGGGTCGCGCTGGGCGTCAGGGCAGCTGGGAGCGGCGGGGTGAAGACGATGGCGGCGGTCCCGGCAGGACTGATCACCGGCGGCCGGTAGTCAGTGTCAAGCGTCCAGCGCTGCGCGCCGGTAGTCCCGGAGTAGGCGACGACGCGGAACCCGGCCTTGGCGCTGACCCGGGTCGGGACCAGCACTGTGTTCGCCGCAGTGATCATGGGCGAGGCGTAGTGGGCGAGCAGCGCCTTGGCGAAAATAACCGGGGTCAGGTCGACCTTCGCCCGCCAGCGGATTCGCTTAAGCGGCTCAGGCGGCCTGCTGGAAACAGCCGTGTGCTGCGCGTTCTCGGCGAAGCCGGCCCACTCGACCGCGGCGCCCGTGCCGGTCGCCCGCGCCGCACGGACCTGGGGAGCCTGCTTGACTAAGGCCGCCGTGGCGGGCCATGCGCCCACCAGAATCCCGGCCGCGGCAACCAGGCCAGTCGCGCCTATCGCGGTCCAGCCCATGGCCGGCCGACCCGGATGACCCGCTGACTTGGTGCCCTGCTTCCCTGGCTGTCCTAGCGATCTGGGCATGCTTTCCAACCTTTCGTGGGCATAACCACGTGCTGGGGTCACGATAAATACGCCGAGAGGCGATACACCAGATCGCTTGCTCGTTATCATGGCAAATCGTTATCTCACGGTCACTTCGGTCACTCAACAGGGTCAGAAAGGGCCACGACTGCGATTGAATCGTTGTGCGGCGGATACTGGGGCATGATCACCCAGCGGCGGTTCGTCGTGCAGCTCCATGACGCTACGCGGCTGCACTACGACTTCCGCATCCAGTCCGGTGAGGTGCTGCGCTCGTGGGCCGTGCCCAAGGGACCGTCGCTGGACCCCCGGGTAAGGCGGCTGGCCGTGCACGTCGAGGATCACGCGATGTCGGCGGGGGACTTCGAGGGCGTTCACGACGGTCACGTGCACGGCTCCGGCGCGGTGATCGTCTGGGATGAGGGGACCGCCGAGATCGTGCGCGACGAGGCGGAGCATCTGTCGTTCGTCCTGCATGGCCGCAAGCTGTCGGGCCGTTTTGCGCTAACGCGGACCGGAGAGAAACGCTGGATTCTGGTCAAGGTCCGCGACGAGGACGCGCGCCCGGGCTCGGATATCGTCGCTGAGCAGCCAGTGAGCGTGCGAAGCGGCCGGACCTGGCAGGAAGTGGCGGTCAGTCCGGAGGCCTAGATGCGCAGACTGGCTAGTTCGGCCGCCGGGCCGCGGCGCGGGCTGGCTTAGCCCTCGCCCAGGACCGCCCGGACTACGTGCCGGGCGTTGCGCGCCATCGCCGGATTTGTTCTCCGGTAGTACGGCAGGGCGATCAGGGCCTGCGAGAGCGTCCGTCCCCGGCCGCGGTTCCAGGTCGCGTCGTCCACGGCCAGCGCCGCGCGGAAAATCTCTCGTGCATCGGCCGGCAGCAGATTCCAAGCCGGGAACAGATCGCAGGCCGGATCGCCTGCCCCCGTGCACCCGAAGTCGATCACCGAGGCGAGCCTGCCGCTGCTGACCAGCAGGTTGCCGGGCATCAGGTCGGCGTGCAGCCACACCGGCTTCCCGTCCCAGCCCGGTGTCCGCAGCGCCTGCTCCCAGACCGCGGTCACGGCATCGCAGTCGACGCCCTCCTCCGGGATGTTGCGCAGTGCCTCGATGGCCGCCCGGGTCTCGGTATCGAGCGAGGCAAGCGGCCCGCCGCGGTGGGCTTGCGGCGCCCCCGGCAGGGTGACGGCCCGCATCGCTGCCACGAACCCGGCCAGGTCTTCGGCCAGCCGAGCCGGCTCGCTCAGCGCACCCGGCTCGGGGTTCTCCCCCGCCAGCCACCGGTACACCGACCACGGCCAGGGATACCCATCAGCGGGCTCCCCGGCCCCGAGCACCTCCGGGATGGCCGCGGGCAGCCAGGGCGCGAGGCGGGGCAGCCACTGCTGCTCCATCGCCACGTCCGAGGCCCCGCCCTTCACCAGCGGAAGCCGGACAACCATGCCGTCGCCGAGCCGGTACATGGCGTTGACCGTCCCGCCGGAGGGATACCGGTGCAGTGGCAGCCCCGCCCACTGCGGGAACTGCCCGGCGATCAGCTCCCGCACGAGGCCATCGTCGATAGGGTGCGCGCCGGGATGCATCTGACCTGAGTCCATAGGACGCCATCCGAGCGCAAGCCACCACCGGGGGTCAAACACTTACCGGCCCGGCGACCCCGTGGATGGGCTCGCCGGCAGGCCGGGTCTGCGTGACCCGCCGGGGGCGCGAAGAGGGGCGCTCTCCCGCGCGGCGAGAGAGCGCCCCTATGTCCTGCTGGCCGTGGCCCCGCGGCGGCTGGCAGCGTTCCGCCGCGGGCCCGGGCTCTCGTTGAGCTATCCCCTCCGGCTTAGACAGGGCCGAAGAAGAGGCTGAACTCCTGGGTGTCCGGAGCGACGCCGCCGGTCAGCTTGTTCAGCGACTGGACGCGAAGCTGGTTCCTCGGATTACGGGTACTCGGGTCGACGGTCAGCACCAGCGCGTGGCTGAAGGTGGTGCTGGCGCCGTTCACCCACGGCGTGTACAGGCGGCCGTTGTGGAAGGTGGAGTTCTTCAGGTCACCCACCCAGATGGTGGTGGCATTTACGCCACAGGGCTGGAGGGTGGTCTCCCGGCCGCTGAACAACGGCAGCTTGGAGCCAACGCACAGGCCGCTCTCGTTGCCGAACGGCGACCAGTTCGACTCGAACACCGGGTAGTTCGACGGGTAGTTGATGCAGACGTACGCGGTGGGCGACAGGCCGCTGCCCCCGAAGTTCGGGCAGAAGTTGAGCAGGGTGCCGACCTGGGCCCCGGTGAAGTCCTCGTTCGGGTGGCTGTTGCTGGCGAAGTTCAGGTTGACCTCCATGCCGGCCTTACCGCCCGTGCCGGTGTCACCAGGGACGTAGGCGTTCTGGATCGTGTGCCGGCCGAGGACCAGACTGAACAGGTTGAAGCAGTTGAACCCGCAAGCAGGCGTGGCGTTCGGCCGAGCCCTGGTCGTGGCCGCGGAGGCCACGCTCGCCGCAGAGAGGCCGATCACGGAGGTGACGGCGACCCCAGCCGCGAGCACTGAGCACGCCCTCGCAAAGCGGTTGCGCATGGACGATTTCCTTCCTGTTCGGGAATTCGCCAGTCCGACTGCCTCCGAAGGCTTGGGCGGTCAAGCCATCTCCGGGAACGGCTGGCGACGATTTTGCACAAGAGCTGGCTAAGGTTGCTCTCTGTTATCCCGCCCTGCCAGTCAGTAGCTGCACGTTACCATAAGTAGTTCGATCGATACATAGAGTAGCGGCAGTCGTCCGCATGCATCTGCCTCGTGCACCGCCTCCAGGAGGCTGACCTCACCGCGGGCGGCTTTGGTCAGCGTGCGGGTCAGCAGCCGGGCATCACGCAGCGCGGTGTTCGCGCCGACGCCGCGGCCCGGGGTCATGGTGTGGATCGCGTCGCCGATGAGGCTGACGTTGGTGGCCTTCCACTGCGGGATCGGCTCAGAGGTCCGGATGGACAGCGGGAAGCTGCTGTCCGGGTCGCCGATCAGCTGGCGGTTGACTACCTCCAGCAGGCGCCGGCCGTGGCCCGCGAGAGCGGCAACCAAGGCGGCGAGGTCGAGGTGCTCAATGGTCTTGGTGAGGTTCTGCTCGCGCCTGGCCGACCCGGCCAAGCGCAGGCTCGTCATGCCGCCGCTCGTGCACGACGCCGCGGGCGACTCCGGTCGGGCCCGTAACCACCGCCGCTACGCACGCGGCCTATACACCGACCTCGACATTCCCGATGCCGAGCAGGCGCTCATCACGCGTTCTTGCAGGCACGGTGATGGCCTCGGTGATCTGGTTCCCGGCGCCTGCCAGCTATGCGCAGCAGGAGTCCACGTCTGCCTGCGGGGCATCACGGCTGAGCGCTATCTGAACCGGTCGGCGAGTGCGGTGAGCCGGGCGACGTATGCGGGCCAGTCGTACTCGTCAGGGAGGTTGCTGCTGTCCTGCTCCAGGCCGATCGCCTGGTCATGCTGCTCGCGCATGATGTCCGCGTGCCCCGCGTGGCGGGCCAGGTCGTTCAGCACGTGGACGATGATCCGCTGCAGGGTGACCTCCTGCCGGCCAGGACGCCACCACGGCACCTGCCCCGGCGCATCGAGCGGCAGCTCCTCGATCGTCTGGTCCGCGAACACCCACACTCGGCGGTACAGGCCGATCAGCCCGTCCCTGGTCTCGTCCGCTCCGGCGTACCAGTCAGCCTGCGGGTCCTGCTCGAATGCCTCATCCACCACCAGCTCCTCTGGCGCCGGGAACTCGCGCCCGAAGGTCGGCCCGAAGTACCCGACCTCGACATTGAGGCAGTGCTTGAGCACCCCCAGCAGGTTGTTACCGGTGGGCGTGCGGGGCAGCCTGGCCTCGCGCTCGCTCAGCCCGTCGAGCTTCCAGACCAGAGCGTCGCGAGTCTCCTGCAGGTAGTGGCGCAGCACGGTTTTCGGGTCTGCCATGACCCTGCTGGCTTATTCGGCTGGCTTGTTCGTGACACGCTGCGGTGCTTCCCGGATGACCCCGCGCCGCTGGTCCATGATCTTCGTGCGGCCGCCTTCCTCCCTTGCCTGGCCGCAGAATGGCGTGGTCATGTCGATGCAGCCGCGGCCCTGGCCGGATGTCCCCGAGCTCACCGCGCGGATGGCGCGCGCGTCGTC
>JBOHCO010000324.1:0-2488 GCA_050698895.1 Streptosporangiaceae bacterium | reverse complement strand
TCCACATCATCGAGGCCCAGGTCGGCTACCTGACCGACTTCCTGGCCACCCTCGACCGGCTGGATGCCGCCGCCCTGGAGGCCAGGGCCGGCGCACAGCAGCGGTGGTGCGCGGACATCGAGCGGCGGATGGGCCGCACGGTCTGGGCCACGGGCGGCTGCGTGAGCTGGTATCTCAGCGCCGCGGGCCGCAACCCGACGCTGTGGCCGGGCTCCATCCGGGCGTTCCGCCGGGCCACCCGCCGCGTCGACCTCAGCGAATACGACGTTCTGAGAATGAATTCACCAAGGAGCTCAGCATGAGCGACCACACCACCACCGACCACACCACCACCGACCACGCCGCGCCCTCACCCCAGCCGCGGGCCAGGGTCACCTCGTTCACCCTCCCGTACAGCCTGAGCGGCAAGACCGCCGTGGTCACCGGCGCGGCCCGTGGCATCGGCGCCGCCGTGGCCCTGGGCCTGGCCCGGCGCGGCGCGCAGGTCGCGCTGGTCGGGCTGGAGCCCGACGAGCTGGCCGCCACCACGGCCCGCTGCGCCTGGTACGCCCCGGCCAGGGCCTGGACCGCCGACGTCACCGACCGCGAGCGCATGCCGGAGGTGGCGGCGGAGATCGCCGCGTACTTCGGGCAGATCGACATCGTCGTGGCCAACGCCGGGATCGCCATCGGCGGCCTGTTCGCCGACTCCGACCCGGTGGCTTTCGACCGGGTGATCGAGGTCAACCTGCTCGGCTCGGTGGCCACGGCCCGGGCGTTCCTGCCCGCGCTGACCGCGGCCCGCGGCTACTACCTCCAGGTCGCCTCGCTGGCCGCCCTGGCCCCGGCGCCGCTGATGGCCGCCTACTGCGCCAGCAAGGCCGGCGTCGAGGCGTTCGCGCACGCGCTGCGGGCCGAGGTCGCCCCGCGCGGCGTGGACGTGGGCGTGGCCTACCTGACCTGGACCGACACCGACATGGTCCGGGCCGCCGACGCCGACGAGGTGCTGGGCCAGATGCGGGCCCGGCTGCCCTGGCCGGCCAGCCAGACCGCGCCGCTGGAGCCCGCCGTGGACCGGCTGGTGGCCGGCATCAGCCGCCGGGCGGCGTTCGTGTACGGCCAGCCGTGGATCCGCGGGCTCCAGTGGCTGCCGCGCGTGACCCTGCCCGCTGCCATCGCCCGCCGCGGTCCCCGCGAGGTGGGCCGGCTCGACGGCGCGCTGCGCGCCGCCACCCCGAGCCGGCGCCCCCTGGGCCCCGGCGGCCGCGCCGCGTCCGCCCCGGCCCCGGCCCCGGCTCACTGACGCCACATCACGCGCCCCGTGCCCGGCCGCAGCCGGGAAATAGCGCGCCGCCGGCCCGGGGCCGATGGGACAATGGCGCCGATGATCCCGACGCCCGAAGAACTGCTGCGGCGCCTCGGAGTTGATCCGGCCGGCACCGTGGCCGAGGAACTACCGCACAACCGCTGGCTGAGCCCCGGAGTCTGGCAGGTCCGCACCGGCAACGGGCAGCGGGCCGTGCTCAAGTACATCCGGCCCGGCCGCCCCAAGGGCGAGACCGCGTGGGACGCCCACTGGACGGCCGGGGACCTGGACCCGCACCGGTGGACGTACTGGAGCCGGGAGCCGCTGGCCTACCAGTCCGGCCTGCCCGGCGCCTACGCCGGCAGCGGCATCACCGCGCCCGCCTGCCTGGGCGCGCACGTCGACGACGCGCAGGCCGCGTTCCTGCTGGAGTGGGTCGACGGCCGGCCCGGCGAGTTCTGGCCGGTCGCGGACTTCCGGCCGGCCGCCGAGGCGCTGGGCCGGGCCCAGGCGCCGTTCCTGGCCGGCCGCGAGCTGCCGTCCGTGCCCTGGCTGAGCCACCGCTTCCTGCGCAGCTACAGCTCGGAGAAGCCGGCCGACTGGGACGTGCTGGACGACGACGACGCCTGGGCCCGCCCGCTGGTGCGGGAGACGTTCCCGGACGGGCTGCGCGAGGGCGTCAACCTGGTGCACGCGAACCGCGAGCGGCTGTACCAGATCAGCGAGGCGCTGCCGCGCACGCTGTGCCACCTCGACTTCTGGCCCAGGAACCTGTTCCGGCGCCCGGATGGCCAGATCGTGCTCATCGACTGGGCGTTCACCGGCATCGGCGCCGTCGGCGAGGACGCCGGGAACGTGGTCCCCGACTCGGTGTTCGACCACTTCGTGCCCGCGAGCGAGATGCCCGGCCTGGAGCAGGCCGTCTACGAGGGCTACCTGGCCGGGCTGCGCGCGGGCGGCTGGGCTGACGACCCGCGGCTGGTCCGGCTGGGCATGTGGTCCTCGGCGGTCAAGTACGACTGGCTCGCAGCCTTCACCCTGACCGGGGTCGCCCAGGAGCGGCAGTACCGCTACGGTGGCGGCGGCGAGATCGACGCCGCGTTCAAGTTCCGGGAGCGGAGCCGGGCGCTGCTGTTCAACGCGGGCTGGGCCCGGCAGGCGCTCGACCTGGCCGACGAGCTGGGCCTGTAGCCGTCAGCCGGC
>JBOHCO010000323.1:0-6612 GCA_050698895.1 Streptosporangiaceae bacterium | reverse complement strand
GGCCGGCCGGCTGCTGGCCCGGCGGCTGGCCGCGGCCCGGCTGGTGCCGGCCCTGGCCATCGTGCTCACCGCGTACCTGCTCGGCCTGGGCCGGACCGCCGCCCTGCCGCCCCAGCCCGCTCAGGGCAGCCAGCTGGCGAGCTGGCTGTCGGAGCACCACCTGAGTTACGGGCTGTCCGGCTACTGGCAGGGCGACACGGTCACGCTGGCCACCGGCGGCCGGATCAGGCTGCGGTCGGTGGCGGCGCTCGGCCCGCACATGGACCGGGACGCCTGGGAGACCCAGCCGAGCTGGTATGACCCCCGGCTGCACCAGGCCAGCTTCGTGGTCCTGGACCAGGCCCAGCCGGGCGCGAAGTCCTACCCGTGGATGACCAGCGTCACCGCGGCGTTCGGGCAGCCCGTGAGCATCAGCTACGTTGGCCAGTACACGATCATGGTCTGGAACAAGAACCTGCTGGCCGAGCTGCCCCGGTGACTGACCCGCTCCTCTGCGCCTGCCCTCAGCGTCCTTTCAGCTTCCCGCTCGCTCGCAGCGGGTAGGCTGGCGAGGCTTCAGGCCCGGACGACTCGGGCAACCCACTGTCTGCTGTCAACACTGAGGATTTCCCATGCGACGCACCGCCGCTGCGCTTATCGTTCCGCTGCTGGCTGCTCTGGCTCTGGTCGGCTGCGGCTCGTCAGGCTCCTCGGCATCCAGCCCGAACTCGACGGTCCGGGTGACCGGCGTGTTCAACAAGGCGCCCCAGGTCAAGATCCCGAAGGAGGCGGCGAGCGCCAAGCTGTCGATCACCACTCCGATCAAGGGCTCCGGCCAGGCGCTGCCCACCGGTGACGACGTGCTCGCCAACGTGGCCATCTACGTCTGGAGCGGCAAGACCTCCAAGCTGCTGCAGAGCACCTACACCGCCGTGCCGCAGGTACTGCCGGCCAACATCGGCCTGACCGGCCTGGCCAAGGCCATCAAGGGCCAGAAGATCGGCAGCCGCGTGCTGGCCGTGCTGCCGCCCAAGTACGGGTACGGCACCTCGGGCAACACCCAGCTCGGCGTGACCGGCAAGGACACCACCGTCTGGGTGCTGGACCTGATCAAGGCGTTCCCCCCGACCGCCTCGGCCACCGGCAAGGCGGTCTCCGGCGGCGGCGGCAGCCTGCCGTCGGTCAAGTCCGCCACCGGCGCCGCGCCCACGATCACCATCCCCAAGAACACCCCGCCGAGCAAGCTGGTGACCAAGACCCTGATCCAGGGCTCCGGGCCCAAGCTGACCAGCAACCAGACCGTGGTGGCCCAGTACGTGGCGGTGAACTGGCGGACCAAGCAGGTCTTCAACTCGACCTGGCCGTCGGCCAGCTCGGCGGGCACGCCGTTCAGCTTCGCCCTGAACACCGCCGACGTGGTGCCCGGCTTCGTCAAGGGGCTGACCGGGGTCCCGGTGGGCAGCCGGGTGATGCTGGTCATCCCGCCCGCCGACGGCTACGGCAAGACGGGCAACTCCCAGGCGGGCATCAAGGGGACCGACACCCTGGTCTTCGTGGTGGACGTGCTGGCGGCGCTGCCGGCTGCCAGCGCCTAGCGGTCAGTTTCAGCGCCCCGCTTAACCGCTTCGCTCTAGCGCTCAGCCTGCGCGCCGCAGGCGGCGTTCCGCTCGGTCAGGTCATCGGCCAGCAGGCTCAGGCCGATGCCCTCCAGATGTCCTTGGCCAGCGGGACGCCCTGCGGCGTGGGCCGGACGCTGCCCGGCTGGCGCATGCCCTCGGTCTTCAGGTACAGGCCGAGGGTGCCGCCGGAGAACGCGCTGAGCGCCGCCCCGGCCAGCCAGGCCGGCACGACGGGCAGCAGCAGCGCCGCGCCCAGGGTGATCTCGGACAGGGCCAGCAGCCGGCCGAAGTCCTTGGCCGGGACCTTGGCCAGGAACGGGTAGGTGCTGGCCGCCATCGCGTGCATCTGGGTGGCTGACTCCTCGTCGCCGTGCCACTTGGACAGGCCGGAGTTCAGGATGAAGCCCCCGGCCGCGGCACGGGCGGGAAGCTGGCGTGCGAGCTTGGCGAATCCCATCGGACCTCCATGAAGCCGGACTAATTCCAGCGCTCGAACGGTTCCTCGATGGTCCTACCCGCGAGGAAGGTGCCCAGCAGCTCGGGCAGGCGCCCTGGGTAGAAGCGCTCGGCGCTGGCCCGGATGGCCTCGGGCTCCCACCAGCGGGCGCCGACGTACTCCTCCAGCTCCTCGGCCGTCTGGCCGGCGCGGGTGATCTCGGGCCGGTCCCCGGCCACCGTGGCCTCGACCACCACCTCGTGCTGGAGGCGGCGGATGCCCCGGCCCGACCAGGTCGCCGAGCGCCGCCAGCGCGGCGCGCTGATCTGGCCGGCGCCGACGACCAGGCCGGTCTCCTCCCGGATTTCCCGGATCGCGGCTTCCAGGTGGGTCTCGCCGGGGTCCAGGCCGCCGCCGGGCAGCTCCCACCAGCCCGCCTCCGACCGGGAGCCCAGGACGGCCCGGAACAGCAGGATCCGGCCGCCGGAGTCCCGCAGCACGACCCGGACCGCCGACCGCTCCAGGTCGTAGTGCTGGTCGCCGGGCCCGGGGTCGGCCAGGCGGCCGGCGTGCCGGCCGGCCGCGGCGGAGGCCAGGAAGCAGGCCGGGTCGGCGTCGAGACCGCGGCCCATGCTGGACAGCGGGACCGGGCCGGCCCGCAGCAGCTCCTCGAGCCCGTCCACGCTCACCCGGACCAGGTCGTGGCGGTCGCCCAGCGGCGCGGCCCGGGCCGCGACCTGGGCCCCGAAGTCGCCGGGCAGCTCGGGCACGACCACGTCGGCCCGGGCCAGCGCGACCCTGCCGTAGGCGGTCAGGCTGTGGTGGGAGACCGGCCGGTGCCGCTCGCGCGGGTCGGCCTGGCTGACCCGCAGCGCGGCCACCGGCCGGCCGCCGAGCACCGCGGCCGCGTTCACCGCATCGCCCGCGGACACCCCGGAGAACCCCCAGCGGGTGCCGGTGCCCAGGTTGCCGGGGCCCTGCGCGACCACGGCCACCTCGGCGCCGAGCACGTACCGGGCGGCCAGCAGCCCGGTGTGCAGCGTGACCGCTTCCAGGTCGCCGCCGAACGCCTGCCCGACGGTCACCGTGCCGGCCAGCCAGCCCGCCTCGCTCAGCCCGGCGACGGTGCGGGAGAACCAGGCCGGCAGCGCGCCGCCGTCCAGCATGACGTAGGCGGCCGGGCGGACCGGGCCGCGCCCGGCGTAGTACCCGGCCAGCACCGCGGGCAGCGCGGAGTGCAGGTCGGCCACCACCACCGGCATGCCGTCCAGGTCGTCGGCGTCGCGCAGCAGGTCGTGCTGGGGGGAGTCCGGCTCGTCCACGCCCAGCACGCAGGCCTGGAGCGGGGTGTACCGGGCCTTGATCAGGTGCCCGGGCCCGGCCGGGTCGTCCGGCAGCCGGCCGGGCACCGCGACCACCAGGGCGTAGCCGCCGGTGCCCAGGCCGAGCTCGAGCGCGCTGGTGTTCAGCAGCACCCGGTCGCCGGGCTCCGGGCGGCCGGTCAGCGCGGGGTAGGCCAGCGCCCGCACCGTCGTGTCCGCCACGTCTACGTCCAGCTCTATCGCGCCATTCCAGGCCCTCCGGAGGGCCGAAACCTCGCCACTGCGCCACCTGATCACTCCGGCAGGGTAGCGTCGGTGCCGGGAGCAGCGAAGGGAGGCCGCGAGTGTCCAGGCGGAAGACTGAGCGGCTGCTGAGCCTGGTCGTCTGCCTGCTGTCGGCCAGCCGGTACCTGACCGCGGCCCAGATCCGCGAGGCAGTGCCGGGCTACCCGGACTCGTTCGACGCGTTCAAGCGCATGTTCGAGCGAGACAAGGACGAGCTGCGCGAACTCGGCATCCCGCTCGAAACCGGCACCAACTCCAGCGCTGAGGACGAGCTGGGCTACCGGATCTCGCGGCAGGCCTACGTCCTGCCCGATATCCGGCTGGAGCCGGACGAGGCGGCCGTGCTCGGCCTGGCCGCCCGGGTCTGGCGGCGAGCCGAGCTGGCCGGCGCGGCCGAGGGGGCACTGCTCAAGCTGCGGGCGGCCGGGATCGAGGCCGAGGACACCACCCAGTCCGGGATCGAGCCGCGGCTCCAGACCGGGGAGGCCGCGTTCGGGCCGCTGTGGGAGGCGGTCAGGGACCGCCGGGCGGCCTCGTTCAGCTACCGGGGCGCGGGCGCCAGCGCGGCCCAGCAGCGGCGGCTCGAGCCGTGGGGGGTGGTCAACCGCAACGGCCGCTGGTACGTGGTCGGCCTCGACACCGACCGCGGCGCCCAGCGGGTGTTCCGGCTGAGCCGGATCGAGAGCCCGGTGACCTTCACCGGCCCGCCCGGCGCGGTCGAGGTGCCGCCCGGCACCGACGTCCGGGAGGCCGTCAGGAACTGGGACGCCGAGCCGGCCAGCGAGCAGATCGGGGTGCTGCGGGTGCGGGCCGGCGCCGGGTACGGGCTGCGGAGGTACGCGGTCAGCCAGGAGCCGGCCGAGCTGCCGGGGTGGGACACTATCGAGGTGCCCTACCACGAGACCGGCTGGTGGAGTGAGCACCTGGCCTCGTTCGGCGCCGACGTGGTCGTGCTCGAGCCCGCCGACCTGCGCGACGCCGTGATCGTCCGGCTGAAGGGCGCGCTCGCGTGACCACGTCCATCTCACCGGGGGGCTCCGGAGGGTCGTCCCCGCGGGCCGGCAAGGCGCCGACGGCCAGCGACCGGCTGCAGCGGCTGCTGGCCCTGGTGCCCTACGTGGTCAGCCGCAAGGTCGTCGGCCTGGCCGAGACCGCCGCCGCCTTCGGCGTCAGCGAGCGCCAGCTGGTGGACGACCTCAACATGCTGTGGTGCGTCGAGCTGCGCTCGCCCGACCCGTACTGCCCCATCGACCTGTCCTATGACGGCGGCGAGATCGTGGTCAGCGAGGCCGAGTCCATCGACCGGCCGCTGCGGCTGGGCATCGACGAGGCCAGCGCGCTGCTCGTGGCGCTCCGGATGCTGGCCGAGCTGCCCGGCATCGGCGACCGCTCGGCCCTGGGCCGCACCATCGCCAAGCTGGAGGCGGCCGCCGGGACGGCGGGCGAGGCCAGCGCCCAGGTCGCCGTCCAGGTCGACACGCGGTCCGCGGACGCGGCGCTGCCCACGGTCACCGCGGCGTTGGAGAGCGCGCGGCGGCTGCACCTGTCCTACTACGTGCCGGGCCGGGACGAGGCCACCGAGCGCGATGTCGACCCCATGCGCCTGGTCATGGTGGACGGCCGCAGCTACCTGGAGGGCTGGTGCCGCCGGGCCGAGGCGGTCCGGCTGTTCCGGCTGGACCGGATGATGGACGTCCGGGTGCTCGACGTGGCCGCCGAGGTGCCGCCTGAGGCCGAGCCCAGGGATGTGGACGAGGGACTGTTCCGGCCCTCGCCGCGGGACGTCCGGGTGGTGCTGGAGCTGTCCACCGCGGGCCGCTGGGTGGCTGAGTACTACCCCTGCGACGAGGTGGCCGAGCTGCCCGACGGCCGGCTGCGGGTCAGCCTGCGCACCCCGGATACCCAGTGGGTGCGCCGCCTGGCCCTGCGGCTGGGCGGGGACGGCAAGGTGACCGGGCCATCCGACGTGGTGGCCCAGATCGCCGCCGACGCCGAGGCCGCGCTGGCCCGGTACGCATAACGATCCGCTATACCCGGTTCATCCCCAGGTCACCATTGATCTGCCAGCCCGACAGGTAGTCGGGTTTCTATAGGTGTCGCGTGTAGACTCCGAATCGAGAATCCGGGCCTGCGGTCCACCATCGGCTGAATTGGGGCTGACATGTTCGATCCCAGCGCACCACACATCATCATCCTGCTGATCGTGGTCCTGCTGCTGTTCGGCGCTCGGCGGCTGCCCGGCGCGGCCAAGTCGCTCGGCGAGTCCATGCACATCTTCAAGCGGTCGGTGCAGGGCATGGGCGACGACGACGCCCAGGACACCAAGGCCACGGCGACGCTCCAGCAGAGCTCGCTGCCGGTGTCGCCGCAGCTGACCCCGGCCCAGCCGGCCTTCGACCCGGCCCAGGTGCAGCAGGCTCAGGCCCAGCAGGCTCAGTCTCAGCAGCTCGCCGACCTGCAGCGGCAGCTCAACGACCTCCAGCGGCAGAACGGCGGCGGCAACAGCGCGACCGTCGGCGGCACTGGTGCGCCGATGTCCGAGGCGCAGCACGGCCAGCAGCCGTTCTAGCCCCGGCCTGCTGATATGGACACGCAGGACAATCTGGATAATCCGCCCGTCCGGCCCGGTGTTCGGCTGCCCGGCAAGCGGCAGAATCCGGACGGCAGCATGCCGCTCATGGAGCACATCCGCGAGCTGCGCAACCGCGTGTTCAAGGTGGTGCTGTTCATCACCATCGGCTCCATCGTCGGGTGGTATCTGTACCCGCACATCTGGCATTTCATCGAGGCGCCGTACTGCAAGCTGCCGCAGCACGCCCATGTCCAGATCCAGGGCGGTGCCAGGGGCTGCAACCTGTTCGTCACCGGCATCTTCGACGCGCTGTTCCTCAAGCTGAAGCTCGCGATCATCACGGGCGTCATCATCACCTCGCCGTTCTGGCTCTACCAGCTCTGGGCGTTCATCGCCCCG
>JBOHCO010000322.1:0-11663 GCA_050698895.1 Streptosporangiaceae bacterium | reverse complement strand
GCCCGGCCAGCCGGTCCGCGGCGGCGGCCAGGCCCTCAGCCCCGCGGGCGACCAGCCCGATCGCCGCGCCCTCGGCGGCCAGCGCCTCGGCCACCGCGAGGCCGATGCCCCGGCTGCCTCCAGTGATCAGTACCCGGCTGCCGTTCAGGCCCAGATCCATGCTGTCTCCTCATCGCCTACGTCCCTGACCGCGGCCGCCGCGGCCTAGCTCAGCTCGGGGGCGCCGAGCCGGGCCAGCAGCGCGCTGCGCGAGCCTGGGCGCAGCGCGTAGACCAGCGTGAACATCGCCTCCCTGGCCAGCCGCTGGCCATGCTCGGTGACCAGCAGCGACCGGCTGCCGCCCACGGTCATCAGCGCCGACGCGGCCCGCATAGCGAGCTCCCCGGCCGCCGCCCGCGCGGCCGCGGTGCCGGGGCCGAGCCGGTCCAGCTCCGCCCGCAGCCCGGCCAGCTCGCCATCCAGCGCCGTCGGGCCGAGCATCCGGCAGCACCGGGCGGCCACGCCGAGGGCCAGCGCGGCGTGCGTCCGCAGCACCTGCGGCGAGGAGTGGTCACCGGGCGGGTGCTTGCTGGTCACGCGGTCGACGGGTACCGGCAGCCGGTCGAAGCTGACCCGGACCGTGGCCGTGGCGTCCAGCGCGGCCAGCCGCAGCCGCTCGGCCCGCACCGACGGCCCCTCGGCCGCGTCCACCAGCAGCCAGATGATCTCGCCGTCGTCGGCCCTGGCCGCCGCGTGGACCACGTCGATCCGGCCCCAGCCGGACACGAACGGCGACACCCCGTCCAGCCGGTAGCCCTGGCCGTCCGGCTCGGCCCGCAGCACGGGCCTGGGCAGCGCGCCGCCCAGGGCCAGGCCGGCCCGGATCTCGCCCTTGGCCAGCGGCGGGAGCCAGGTGCGGGCCACCTCCGGGCGCGGGCCTGCCGTCAGGGCCTGCACCACTCCGTTGTGCTGCATCCACAGGAACGCCGTGGTCAGGCAGCCGCTGGCCAGCGCCTCCAGGACCGCGCAGACGGTGCCGAAGCCGGCGTCGAGGCCGCCCAGCTCCCCGGGCGCGGGCAGGCCGTACAGGCCGGCCGCGGCCAGGGTGTCGAGCAGGTCGCGCGGTACGACGTCGCTGGCCTCGGTGGCCAGCGCGGCGGGAAACAGGACCTCGTCCGCGATGTCCTGCGCGACCTGGACGATGCTCACCGGCCGAGCCTATCGATCCAATGATCACCACCAGATTCAGAGGAAACTCCCACGCAGCCCACACCTGCCACGGCGTCTGGCGTGGTCCCATCGAGAAGAGCACGCGGGCTGGATACGCGGGGTGCGTTACGCGGGCTCAATATGCGCTGAATATGCGGGGTGAAGGAGCAAGGCGATGGGCGAGGCAGCGGCGGACCTGGCCCGCGGCCAGGGCAGGCTGCTGATGGTCGATGACGAGCCGTTCCTGCGTGAGGCCGTCGCCACGTCGCTGCGGTTCATGGGCTACGAGGTCACCACCGCGCCGGGCGGCGACGAGGCGCTGCGGCTGGCCAGGGCCTGCCCCTTCGACCTGATCTTGCTGGACGTGACGCTGCCCGACACCGACGGATTCGAGGTGCTGCGGCGGCTGCGCCGGGACGGCAGCCAGGTGCCGGTCCTCTTCCTGACCGCCAGGGACACCGCGGCCGACCGGGCCACCGGGCTGGCCCTGGGCGGCGACTACCTGACCAAGCCGTTCGGCCTGGCCGAACTGGCCGACCGGATCGCCGCCAGGCTCAGCCGCCCGGACGGCCCGGCCCCCGGCCCGGCCCCGGCCCGCCAGCCGACTGCGCCGGGCCGGCCGCCGAGGCCATGCGGGTCGCGATAACCCGTGCGGGGCAGCGGATTTCGGCGTACATTCTGTTCTAATCTGACGCTTACCGCGCTGTAGGGCATTTGTTGTCCAGTCTCCTATATCTGCCTGTACGCCTCCTTCGGGCGATGAGATGCGCGAAGCTAATGCCATGCCTTCGATAGAACGGGTCTGCCGGTGACGGAAACGCCCGCGGCGACTTCGTCCTCCACGCGCGTGTCCCAGGCCAGGAAGTCCCCGTCCGGGGGCTACGACATCCTGGTCCTGGACGCGGCGAGTCGGCAGAGCCTGGCCAGCGTCCGCAGCCTCGGGCGAGCCGGGCTCCGGGTGGCCATGGGCGAGAGCAGCGCCGAGTGCCGCCCGCCCGTGCCCGTTCTGTCGTTCACCTCCCGCTACTGCGCCCAAACCGTGGTGCTGCCGAACCTGATCACTGACGTCCCGGCGTTCGGGGCCGCGGTGGTCGACTTCGTGCGCCAGCACCCGACGCGCGTCGTGCTGCCCACCGCCGACGGCGCCATTGGGGCGATGAGCTGGCTGGATGTCAACCCGCTGCACCTGGGCCTGATCGGGCACGTGCGCCGGCCAGTGTGCAAGCTGTGCGAGGGCTGGAAGTGCACGTTCTGGAACACCCCCCAGGCCTTCCGCCGCCTGCCCAAGGACATGCGGGCCACCAAGGCGCGGACGGTGCTCGGCCCCGCGGGCGGCTGGTGGCTGCGGGAGCGGATCGAGGGCAAGGTCGATGTCCTGACCGAGCACCAGGTGCGCGGCGCGTCGGCCAGCGGCAGCGGCGTGCGGCTGGTCATAGACGGGCCCAAGTGCTCCACGCTGGACGTGGACCACGTGATCGCCGGCACCGGGTTCCCCATCGACATTGCCCGGCTGCCGTTCATGTCCGAGAAGCTGCTCCAGGGCATCGACCGGTTCACCGGCTACCCGGTGCTCAACCGGGCCAACGAGAGCTCGCTCCCCGGCCTGTACTTCGCCGGCGGCCCGGCCGCGGTCAGCAACGGCCCGTCGGTGCGCTTCGTGGCCGGCACGCACACCACCGCCCGCCCGACCGCCCGGGCCATCGCCCGCCGCGCGGGCGCCGGCGGGTCCCGCTCGGCGGGCGCCGCGACCAGGGACCCGGCGGCCCAGACCAGCCACTGAGCCGCCGTCAGGAGTCTCGCCCGGGTCTCGGCTGAGCCGCGTTTTCCGGCGGCCTCTCATCACCCCTGATGAGGGGCCACCGGCGAAGTATGATCCGGTTAGTCGCCCTGGATGGCGGCGAGGGGCAGACTCCAGGCATCAAGGAGCGATTTCCATGGGCATTCTCAACGAGGCCCGGCGCGAGTTCATCGCAGCGCCCGACGGCTCGAAGGGCCAGATGGTCTACAAGTGGCCCGACCAGAACATCCGCAAGTTCGCCCGGGCCATTGTCGAACCCGACGCCGTCGCGGTCTTCATGAGCCAGGGCCAGATCATGGGGGTGCTCCTGGGCGGCCAGCACATGCTGGACGCCAAGGAACTGCCGTTCCTCGGCATGTTCGCGGACTGGGCCAGCGCCGGCAACGCCTTCAAGGCCGAGCTTTACTTCGTCGGCATCCGGGACTTCCCGAGCTTCCGGTTCGGCGGCCGCCTGGACGAGGTACAGGACCCGGTGACCGGGCTGATCGTCACCCTGCGGACCTTCGGCGAGTACGCGCTGCGGGTCATCGACGCCCCCAAGCTGATCCTGAACCTGGTCGGGACCGTCGACGTGACCAGCAACGACGCGGTCACCGCCTGGGTCGCCCAGCAGCTGCTCAAGGCCACCCGCACCACGGTGACCACCCAGCTCATGTCCGGCGCCTGGCCGATCCTGGGCCTGTCCATGCACAGCCCCGAGATCGAGGTCGCGGCCATGCAGGCGGCCAACCACGAGCTGGCCGACTACGGGCTGTCGATCACTCGCCTGGGCAACCTCGACATCAACCTGGACGACGACGACAACGCGCGGCTGAAGAAGCTGGCCGGCGACACGGCCTACAGCCGGCTGGCCGGCGGGTTCCTCCAGGCGGCCCAGGCCGAGGCGCTCCAGGGCGCGGGCGAGGGCATGGCCCAGGGCGGCGGCGCGGTGAGCCCGATCTTCTTCGGTGCCGGCATGGGCATCGCCAACCAGATGATGCAGCCCGCGAATCCCCCCGCACAGGGCGCGCCGCCGCCCCCGCCGCAGGCCCCGGCCCCCGCGCCGCCCGCGGCCCAGACCGCGACGATGAGCTGCGCGAACTGCGAGAGCCAGGTCCCGGTGGGGGCCAAGTTCTGCGCCGAGTGCGGCACGCCGACGCAGAAGCACTGCACCAACTGCAACGCCAGCCTCGCCGCCTCGGCCAAGTTCTGCGCCGAGTGCGGCACCCCCGCCGCGCCGCCGGCGTCCTGACCGGCGGTTCCATTACCGAGAGCAACGGCCGGGGCTTGCGCTAGCATCCCCGCATATCGTGCGATACCCCGGCTGCGATATCCCCCGCTGTGTCCCTTTAAGGCCCCCGACCAGAAAGGCCTGTCCGGATGGACCGGATCGAGTGCCAGTGGTGCAAAGCCCAGAACGAGCCACAGCGCACCAGCTGTAACACCTGCGGCGCACCGCTCGACAAGAAGAATCTCGTCTCCGACTCCGGGTGGGCCGAGGCGCCCCGCCTGCGGGACATGACGGAGTTCCGTTTCTCCAACTCGACCTGCCAGATCGAGGGCGAGATCGTCCCCGTGGCCGAGCTGGCGCTGGCGCAGGGCGACGCGGTGTTCTTCGAGCACCACGTGATGCTGTGGAAAGAGCCCAACGTGCCGATGTCGGCCATGAACACCGGCGGCGGCATGAAGCGCATGCTGGGCGGCATGCCGCACGTGCTGAGCGTGGCCCACGGGCCGGGCCGGGTGGCCGTGTCCCGCGACGCGTCGGGCGAGGTGGTCGTGCTGCCGCTGCACCCGTCCATGGAGCTGGATGCCCGTGAGCACGCGTTCCTGGCCGGGACGCACTCGCTGAGCTACTCGTTCGTCCGGATCAAGGGCATGGCCAACCTGCTGCACGGCGGCGAGGGCATGTACATGGACCGGTTCGTCACCCAGAACGAGCCCGGCCTGCTGCTGCTGCACGGCTACGGCAACGTCTTCCAGAAGACGCTCCAGCCGAGCGAGAAGATCCTCATCGAGCCCGGCGGGTTCCTGTACAAGGACTCGTCGGTGACGATGAACACGATCAAGCAGAACATCAGGACCGGCTTGGCCCACCACGGCATGTACCTGGCCGAGATGACCGGCCCCGGCCGGGTGGGCATCCAGTCCATGTACGTCCACCACGGCGCCGAGTAGGCGGGCGTCATGACACAGCCGCCTGGCCAGAGCCGCTACACCTGCCCGTACTGCCGCGTCCCCAGCGAGGGCGGCGGCCCAACCTGCCCCCACTGCGGCGCGCCGGTGGACGTCAGGGAGCGGATCTCCGACTCGGGATGGGCCGAGCAGCCGCCGATCCGCGACATGGCCCGCATCCGCTTCAACCGCTCGACGTGCCAGATCAGCGGCACCTACGTGCCGGTGGCGGAGATGAACCTGCACGATGAGGACTGGGTCTACTTCTCCCACCACGTCCTGCTGCACACCGACCCGCAGGTCCGCCTGGACACCCTGAAGATGAAGGGCGGCTGGAACCGGGTGCTGGCCGGGATGCCGCTGATCATGATGACCGCGCGCGGCCCTGGCCACATCGCGTTCAGCGCCGACCACCCCGGCGACACGCTGGTCGTGCCGCTGCAGCAGAACCAGGCCGTGGACGTGACCGAGCACCACTTCCTGGTCGCCACCGGCAACGTCAACTACCAGTGGGAGTCGGCGCGCCTCTGGTTCGCCACCCAGGACGGCGACGACCAGGAGTACCACTACCCCCTCGGCCGGACCATGGACCGCTTCAGCGCCCACGGCGCGCCCGGCCTGCTGCTGCTCCACGCGCCCGGCAACACCTTCATCAGGGACCTGCAGCCCGGCGAGCGGATCCTGATCCAGCCCAGCGGCCTGATCTACAAGGACCCGTCGGTCCAGATGCACCTGCACTTCGAGTACCCGCACGGGACCTACTGGTTCAGCTCGGCCAAGTGGCAGGCCAAATCGGTCTGGCTGACCCTCCAGGGGCCGGGCCGGGTGGCGGTCAAGTCGGTGTTCGAGCGCCCCGAGATGGTGGGCGCGGTGGTCAACAGCTCCGGCGCGACCACCCAGTACTGGTAGGCCGCCGATGAACCGAGTGGTAACCGGCTATGACGACAGCGGCCGCCCGGCCATCCTCCGGCAGGGCGAGCCGCCGGTCGTCATCCACGCCGGCCGTTACACCACCACCGAGCTGTGGGTCAGCGACCGGGGCCCGCTCCAGCCCACCGCCGCGGACGCCTCGACCCGCGAGTGGGCGCTGGAGCCGCCGCCCGGCGGCGCCTGCTTCCGGATCGTGGAGATCGCCCCGGCCACCGGCGAGGCCGAGGCGGTGTCGTCCGATGCGGTGTCGTCCGATGCGGTGTCGTCCGATGCCGTGTCGTCCGAGCCGCTCGACGCCGGGCACGACGAGTTTCAGGACGCGCACGCCACCGACACCCTCGACTACGTCACCATCCTGCGCGGGCGGGTGACGCTGGTCGTCGGGGACACGGAGGTGACGCTGGGCCCCGGCGACTCGGTGATCCAGCAGCCCGGCGTGCCGCATGACTGGCAGAACCGCGGCGCCGAGCCGGCCGTCATGGTCGGCGTCCTGGTCAGCGCCCGGTAAGCGCGGGCTGGGGTCCGGGCATCCGTTAAACCGGGCGGGTGCCCGGCCGCCTGACCTACACTCGGCTTGTGGTTTTCAAGCTGGTCGGGGAGGGGCGGCCCTATCCCGATCATGCCCGGACCTCGCGGGAGTGGGCCGAGATCCCGCCCCGGGCGGTCCGGCTGGACCAGCTGATCACCACCAAGAACGTGCTTGACCTGCGCAGCGTCCTGTCCGAGGACTCGACGTTCTACGGCGACCTGTTCCCGCACGTGATCCGCTGGCACGGCGAGCTCTACCTGGAGGACGGGCTGCACCGGGCCCTGCGCGCCGCGCTGCACCAGCGCTCGGTCCTGCACGTCCGCGTCCTCGAGCTGGACTAGTGGTGCTTGGTGACCCGGCGGTGGTGCTTCGCGGACCCGCCGCTCCGGCTGGTGGCCTTGTGCGGCTGGCCCCCGGCCGTCGCCGTGTTCCGGCGCCCCCTGGCCGCGCGGGCCGTGTCCGCCGCGGCCTCGGCGGCCAGCCTCGGGGTCATCCAGGACAGCATCGGCGGCAGCAGGATCCGCCAGGTGTACATGGTGTGACGGCCGGTCGTCACGACCTTGAGCGGCACGCCCGGCTCGCGGAGCAGCAGTAGCTGCTGGAAGTCCTCGGCCGCGCGCAGGTCACTGCGGTCGGCGCCGCCCACGCCGATCCAGAACTGGGCGATGTGCTGGCGGGCGGGCAGCGCGTGCACCGCGTGCATGGGCGTGTTGAGCAGCGCCTGCTTGCGGGTACGGAACGCGCTGACCGTCCGGGTCGGGCTGGTGAGCTGATTGTCGGACGGCTTGAAGTAACCGCTCATCACGCCCGCGTAGCTGAAGATCCGGCCGTGCTGGAGGCCGAAGTTGGCCGCGCAGAAGCCGCCCTCGGAATAGCCGGCGATGCCCCAGCCGCGGCCGGGCGGTTCCACCCGCAGTCGCTGGCTCAGGAAGTCGGGCACGTCCTTGGCCAGGAAGGTGTTGTCCTGCGGGCCGTGGTACTGGTTCAGGCACTGCAAGGACACCCCGCGCGCGCCGTTCGCGTCGGGCATGACCAGCACGGCCGGCTTGGCCGCGCCCTGGTTCACCAGGCTGTTGAGGGTGAGGTTCACGGTCAGCAGGGTGATCCAGTCCTGCGGGCCGCCGGGGAAGCCATGGATCAGCTCGATGACCGGGAACCGGTACCGCTGGTAGGCGGACTGGAAGTACTGCGGCGGAAGGTAGACCAAGACCGTGCGGCGCAGGTGAGTCTGGGCTCCCCGCATCGTCAGCTGGAGAGTGAAGCCCTGCTGGGCGGCCAGCCCCGAGTCAACGGTCTGGCCGAGCAGGCTGGCGAACTTGGTCCCGGGCCGGCTGGTGACGTTCGGAGCGTTCGCCGTCTGCACGCCCTGGTTGGTCAGGTCGGAGATCGCGGCGTGCCAGGTCTGGTAGTAGTCGTAGTACTTGTTCACCGCGGCCACGCCGAACGCCATGGCCGGAACGAACGCCAGGCATGCGGCCAGGATCCGGAATACGAGCTGCTTAGCGACGATCACCCACCAGACCAGGGCACCGAAAACCGCGACCAGGATCAGGAAGAATTCCGTGCTCTGCGGCTCAGGCAATCAACTCTCCGGTCAGGCGGCTGCTCGCCTGGAACTGGTCGGCGCTGGCGGTGGAGGTGGGATTTGAACCCACGGAAGGGTTGCCCCTTCACACGCTTTCGAGGCGTGCGCCCTCGGCCACTAGGCGACTCCACCGCGGACGAGCCTACCTGAGCGCGAGCATGCTGTGTTAGCTGGTCCGGTCAGCCGGTCCGGTCAGCCGGCCCGCATGCGGGCGAAGAAGTCGCGCAGCAGGTCCGCGCAGTCGCCGGCCAGCACTCCGGTGATCACCTCGGGCAGCGGGCCGAGCCGGCGGTCGTGCAGCACATCCCACAGCGAGCCGGCCGCACCCGCCCTGGCATCAGCCGCGCCGTAGACCAGCCGGCCCATCCGGGCGGCCAGCACCGCTCCCGCGCACATGGTGCACGGCTCCAGGGTGACGACCAGCGCGCAGTTCTCCAGCCGCCAGCTCCCGGTCGCCCGGCCCGCGGCCCGCAAGGCGACGATCTCGGCGTGCGCGGTCGGGTCGGCGTCGGCCTCGCGGCGATTACGCCCGGTGGCCAGGACGGTGCCGTCCGGGCCGAGCACGACGGCCCCCACGGGCACGTCCGCCGCGGCCCCCGGCCGCCCGGCGGGCCCGGCCGCGGCCTGCTCCAGGGCCAGCCGCATGGCCGACTCATATCCGGCCAGGTACCCGGTCACCACCGGCGCCGCCGGTCAGGCGCCCCGCTCATCACGCGCTCAGTTCATCACGCCAGCGGTCCTGGCGCGCCACGGCACGGGTCAGGCGCCGAGAATGGCGGCGTCCAGCGCCCGCTCCAGGGCCGAGCCGAAGCCGATCCGGCGGGCGATGCTGGCGATGACCTCGTCCGGGAACAAGTCAAGATCGCCGGACAGCGCCCCCAGCTCCATCTCGTCCACGCCCAGGTCGGCGAATATCGACATGTCCCCGGCCGGCAGGACCTGATCCAGGTCCTCGTCCTCCGGCACCGGGATGTCCAGGTAGTCGAGCACCTGCCCGGCCAGCGGCCAGTCCACCGCCGCGGTCAGGTCAGACAGAAAGACCGACACGTCCGCGCCGATCATCCGCAGGGCCACGAAGAAGTCGTCACCGACCGCGGCCAGGCCGATGGTCCCGCCGATGCCCGGATTCTGCCGCAGGGCCTGGATCAGCCCGTCCAGGTTCTCGGCGAGCGAGACAGGCAGGATGCCGACTTCCCACACGTCGTCTTCCCGGTACACCACGACGCAGAAGTCACTGCTGGTCAGTTCGGTCATCTTCACCCCACGGGCTGGCTTCCAGGAAGGAATGGTGTCAGATTCTCCTGGCCCGCGTGTCATGATCGTCTAGTGTGAGCATTCTGCATCGGCTCACTGACTGCGCGTTACCGGTCAAGCCAGGGAGAGGCGGGGAGCATACCTGCGCCGCCGGGCGGGCATATTGCTGGACATGGCCGCCTCCTTGGCTCGGCGGGCCGTGTCGCGGCGGCGGCCCGATCCGGTCCCGTCAAACCGCGTGGTGTGCGAGCGAACGCCTCGTAGATCACGTATGGTGTCCCTTTCGGTTAGCAGACATTGGTTCGTAAATTCGCCTGAGCTATGCTGGGCACATCCGCTGGACTGGGTTTCACATCACTTGCCGTAAGGTTAACTGCGAGCGGCAGCTAGGAGGTGAGCGCGATGCTCAGGAAGGTCATCACATGGGCGATCGTCATATTTATCGTGTACTACCTCGTGTCTAACCCTCACGGTGCCTCCGACGCCGTGCAGTCGGCCCTCCGGGGACTTCGCTCGGCCGGCAACTCCCTGTCCACGTTTGTCAGTAACCTCTAGCCATGCGACAGGCGTCGTCCACCGGGCCCGCCGCGGTTAGCAAGTACCTGCTGCCGCGCGAGGTGCAGGTGGCAACCGTCCGGCAGCACCCTGCGGTCCTGCTGGCGTCGGGCAGCCAGGCACTGGCCGGCCTGCTGGTGGCCGGCCTGCTGAGCCTGACGGTGTTCAAGCACAATCACCTCCTGCTGGCGATCGTGTGGATCGCCTGGGCCGTCCTTCTGCTGCGGCTCATCTGGAAGGCCACCAACTGGGCCGTCGATTACTTCGTGATTACGAGCCAGCGGCTCATGCTCACCACCGGTCTGCTGACCCGTAAGGTGGCCATGATGCCGATGTCAAAGGTCACTGACATGAGCTTCCGCCGGTCGTTCGGCGGGCGCCTTCTTGGATACGGCGAGCTCATCGTCGAATCAGCCGGGCAGAACCAGGCATTGGACCGAGTACCGTATATTCCGTATCCAGAGCAGCTATACCTTCTCGTCTGCGGGATCCTCTTTCCCGCCGGCGCGGAGGAGCCTTCCGACGAGCTCTAGCTCGTCGCGTCTTCCCTCCCCGCGGTTCCTGCCGCCGTCGGCCGGCGCCTGCCGCCCGGCCGCATGAGCCTGCCCCGCCGCGAGATCCGGTCCGGCCGGACGGCCCCTTCCGCCTGTCCGATTCTGGGGTGACTTGTCCGGCCATCGTTCCTCCGTTAGCAACCCTCCGATAGCGTTGCGTTCGACTGGGGATATACCGCCGCTAACCTGCGCTCGTTATGCATAGAGAGGTCCGGTGGACCGGCCAATGGCCGGACGCCGATCACGCCGGCCCCCGCGAGGAGAGCCGATGTCCGGGGACGTTATGGCAGGTGTGACCGCACGGCAGGCAGGCACTCTTGGATGCACGCGGGGTGCGCTCGACGATGCGCAGGCACGGTAAGGAGCACCGGTTGGTGGCATCTCGCGCACGTCGTGTATCTCGTGTACCTGTTGTTTCTCGTGCGCCGTGGGCGCCGTCCGGCAGGACGGCCCGGATCCGGATGCTGGCCCTCGCCGCCGCTGGCCTCCCGCTGGCGCTGGCCGCCGGCTGCGCCAGCAGCCCGGCCGCGGGCCCGGTGCCCGCGGCGGTCACGGCGGCGCGCGCCGGGTACCCGCTGACCCCGGGCTCTGGCCCGCAGCGCCTTTCCGAGACGGGCAGCACGCTCCTTTATCCGCTGTTCCGGACCTGGGCGGCCGCCTATCACGGCCAGCATTCACAGGTGACCATTCCCACCGGGGCCACCGGCTCGGGGGCCGGCATCGCCGGCGCCTCCGCGGGAACGGTCGATATTGGCGCCTCGGACGCCTATCTGTCCAGCGGCAGCCTGGTCCAGAATCCCCGCCTGCTGAACATCCCGCTGGCCATCTCGGCCCAGCAGGTCTACTACCACGTTCCGGGCCTTTCCCCGGGCACTCACCTCAAGCTGGATGCCCAGGTGCTCGCCGAGATCTACCAGGGCCGGATCACCCGCTGGAACGACCCGGCAATCGGCAGCCTCAACCCCCGGGTAAGGCTGCCTGCCACCCCGGTGGTGCCGCTCCACCGATCGGACAGTTCCGGTGACACTTTCCTGCTCACGAGTTACCTGTCGGCCAAGGACACCGGCTGGAGCAATGCCTACGGGTATGGCACCACCGTGCACTGGCCCAGCATCG
>JBOHCO010000321.1:0-1614 GCA_050698895.1 Streptosporangiaceae bacterium | reverse complement strand
CTCCAGGTTGGTCAGCGTGGCGGCCGAGGTCCGGGGGACGTACTTCTCGTACGCGGCCATGACCGTCGGGGTGAGCTGAGGCAGCGTGTCACTGACCAGGTACTGCCGGACCGCGACCAGCCCGGTGAACTCGGCCCGGTCGGCGGGCGGGAAGGACCGTGCGGTCAGGTCGCTGGCGAACAGGTCGCTCTCCTGGAGCAGGACCTGGTAGACCTCGTCCAGCTTGATCAGCGTCAGCGACTCGTTGACCAGCGGGACGTTGGTGTACTGGTCGACCGCGCCCTCGAGCACGCGGTAGCCGGCGGTCACGATGTTGCTGTACTGGGTGAGCACGGCCGGCCTGCTGATCGTGGTCGCCTCGACGTAGCTGCGCAGGGCGGTCAGCCCCTTGGCGTCCTTGACGAGCTGGGCCGCGTACTTCTTTTCCTGCGCCGACGCGTTGGCGGCCAGGGCGCCGGACAACTCCTGGGTCTCGAACGCGCCTACCGCGCGGTTGGTGGCCGGCACCTGGCTCGTGAACTGGCCCAGCGCCCGCTGGGTCTTGGCCGCCAGGTACTGGAGGGCCAGGCCGCGTTCCTTGTCGAGCTGGGTCTGGAGGGCACCCGCGGGCGCGGCGATCACGTTCTTGGCGGCCTTGGCCCGTGACAGGCTGACCGCCGCGCTGACCGTGGTCGTGGCGGCGAATGCATAGACCCCGACCAGCGAGAGGATCGGGATCATGACGAGCAGGAGCACCCGAAGGCGGATGGACTTGTGACGCAAACCCATGGCTTTGGCCTCGGTGTGAGAAGTGGCTGCCGAACCCCGTGTGGCGTGAGAGCCGTACTAAGATTTCGTAGCTTAACATCACATTAATGAGCCAGAAGACGAAACTGGCGGTATTGACACGGACCTTTCCTGAACCCCGAACAGGCGATCAGCGGGGCATCAGCGGAGGTATCAGCTCCGGGATCAGCAGGGTGCTCACCGGGTTCCGGTTTGCCGGGAAACAGCCCGAAAAATGGCGGCTGATGAACACGCTTTGTTTCTTTTCATGTACGTTGTGCGCGCGGTCGTGACCGCCCGGCCCGGCTCTTCCCCGCTCGCCCGGCCACGTGAGCATCCGGAGGCTCACCGTCAGGCGGCTCCAGTACTTCACGATCACGGATGATCTGGGCGGCCCGGGCCGTCGGCATCGGCTCAGGGCCTGATGGGACAGACGAGGCTGGCGGGCAGGAGGGGCTAGCGGAGCTGGCGGGGCAGGAGAGCATCGGGCGTGAGATCGAGTGGACATTAGTTCGGCCGGAACGGCCCGACGCGGCGCCCGGCGGCCTGCTCGCCCGGGGCCCCGGTCCCCCGCCGAGGCCGGGCCCCGCCGAGGCCAGCTGCCGCCGGGTCCAGCCCCCGCCCGGACCAGCCCCGCTCCCGCCGCTCCGCGCAGCGATATCGCCCTAACTGTCAGTAAAGCATTTGACTTCAGCCCGGGTTTGAGAATCACGGCGCAGCAGGCGCGGAGGGGCCGTGACAGCCATAATGGGGGTCGGCCGCAGCCCGGCGCGGTCTTGCAGTTCCAATGGGCCAACACGACGCCAGCGTCATCTGACGCGCATGTCATTTTTGCCTTCATTGCATACC
>JBOHCO010000320.1:0-4417 GCA_050698895.1 Streptosporangiaceae bacterium | reverse complement strand
TCCGCCAGCTTCGCCAACCCGGCGATCACCATCGGCCGGATGTTCACTGACAGCTTCGCCGGGATCGCCCCCGCCTCGGCCCCCGCCTACATCGGCGCCCAGCTCGTCGGCGGCGCCCTGGCCGTCGTCGTGATCCGGGCGCTCTACCCGCGGCTGACCCCGGCCCAGGCCGCCAGCATCGTCGTGCCGCACGAGACCGCCCGCGCGGCCGGGCCCGGCGGGCGCGACGGCGCGTCATCCGCCCGGGCCGCCGCGCCGGGCCAGTCCCGCTGATCAGATCGACCGGAGGGAAGCACAGCCATGCACCTGGTCATGATCGGCGGCAGCGACGCCGGGATCAGCGCTGCGCTGCGTGCCCGCGAGCTGGACCCCGGCGCCGAGGTGACCGTGGTCGTCGCGGATGCCTACCCGAACTTCTCCATCTGCGGGATCCCCTACTACGTCTCCGGCGAGGTCACCCACTGGCGCAACCTCGCTCACCGCACCACCGCCGACCTGGAGGCCACCGGCATGCGGCTGCGGCTGGACACCACCGCACGCCGCATCGACGTGCCCGCCCGCAAGCTCCAGGTCACCGGCCCCGACGGCACCGAAGAGCTGGTTAGCTACGACCGGCTCATCATCGGCACCGGCGCGGTCCCGGTCCGGCCCCCGATCAGCGGCCTGGACCAGCTCGGCCCGGCCGACGGCGTCCACCTGCTGCACTCCATGGGCGACACCTTCGCCCTCATGCGCACCCTGGAGCAGGCCTCGCCCGCATCGGCGGTGATCGTCGGCGCCGGGTACATCGGCCTGGAGATGGCCGACGCGCTCACCACCCGCGGCCTGCAGGTCATCCAGATGGAACAGCTCGCCCAGGTCCTGCCCACCGTCGACCCCGAACTCGGCACCCACGTGCACGACCAGCTCACTAACCGCGGCATCGAGGTGCTCACCAGCACCACCGTACGGCGGATCAGCCAGGCCGCCCCCGGCCCCGGCGGCCGGCTTCACGTCGAGGCCACCACCGCTGACGGCACGCCCCTGGGCCGGCGGGCCGACCTGGTCCTGGTCGTCGTCGGCGTCCGGCCCGACACCGCCCTCGCCGCCGACGCCGGCGCCAGCCTCGGTGCCCGCGGCGCGATCTCAGTGGACCGCGGCATGCGCACCGGCCTGCCGGACGTCTTCGCGGCCGGGGACTGCGTGGTCACCCATCACCGACTAATCGGCGAGACCTTCCTGCCGCTGGGCACCACCGCCCACAAGCAGGGCCGCGTCGCCGGGGAGAACGCCCTCGGGGGCGACCGCGAATTCGCCGGGAGCCTCGGCACTCAGGTCGTCAAGGTCTTCGACCACGCGGCCGCCCGCACCGGCCTGCGCGACCACGAGGCCACCGCCGCCGGATACAACCCGGTCACCGTCACCGCCGAGGCCGACGACCACAAGGCCTACTACCCAGGGAGCCACCGCATCGCCATGCGCATCACCGGCGACCGCCCCACCGGGCGGCTGCTCGGCATGCAGCTCTTCGGCCACCGCCACGCCGAAATCGCCAAGCGCATCGACATCGCCGCCACCGCCATCCACCACGCCATGACCATCGACGGCCTCAGCGACCTCGACCTGTCCTACACCCCGCCGCTGGGCAGCCCCTGGGACGCCGTCCAGATAGGCGCCCCAGGCCTGGGTCACTGGATGATGGCTAGCTGCGCGTAGTAGCCCACCACGGTGACGGTGTACGCGACGCGCAGGAGGTAGCCGTCGGTGTCGCCGACCGCCCAGTTGAACACCGGGAAGACGGCCGTGGCGGCCTCGTTCTCGGACACCTCCAGGTCGAAGTCGTCGACCGCCCAGCCAGCGTCGTTGGCCACGCCGTCGTTCTGGATGGAGCCGAGGACGACGGCCGGTGCCCACTGCTGAACGACCAGGCCCTGGCCCTCGGGAAGGTCCGGCACCGGAACGGCGAAGTTAGTCTGCCCCCGGTTCCACCGGCTGCCGTCCTGCGGGCCGACCTCCACCGGGTTCAGGATGCAGGTCCCGGACAACACGTACACCTGGCGCTGCTGGGAGTCGGTGAAGTGGACCCAGTGCTGGCTGCTGAGGAAATTCTGTGCCGGTGTGCTCATCTGGCTGCTCCCCTGGTCACAGGCCGGCTCGTCGCCGGCCGCTGATGATATGCCGGAGGCCCGGCTGCCCGCCGTGATACATGCCGGGTCCCGCCAGGTAAGAGCATCGACGCGATGGCCGACCAGGCCAGCGCGCTGACCGACACCCTCGGGCTGGGCCGGCCGGTCAGTCCGGCGCGCTCGGCGCGTTCAAGGCGGCCGTCTCCGAATACCCGTCCCGCGTCATCCACGGCGCGCGGCTGGTGCTCTACGCCGACGCCGGGCACACGTTCCTGTTCCAGGACTGGGCCCGCTTCGCGGCTCGGGCGGATTCGTTCCTGGCCGGGCACCCGGGGGCCGTAGGTCAGGTCGCCTCGGCCAGCCGGCCGGCCAGGTAGCGCCGCTCGGGCTCGGTGGTGGCCAGGTCCAGGGCCTGCCGGTAGGCGGCCGCGGCGCGGGGCCGGTCGCCCAGACGGCGCAGCAGGTCGGCGCGGGTGGCCGGGAGCAGGTAGTAGCCGGCCAGGTCCCCGGACGCCTCCAGGCCGGCGACGATCTCCAGGCCGGCCGCCGGGCCGTCGGCCATGGCCACGGCCACGGCCCGGTTCAGCTCGATGACCGGCGACGGGGTGAGCTCGGCCAGCCGCCCGTACAGCCAGGCGATCTGGGCCCAGTCGGTGGCGGCCGCCTCGGGCGCGGTGGCGTGGCAGGCGGCGATGGCCGCCTGGATCAGGTACGGCCCGGCCGGGCCGCGCTGCAGGGCGGCCTGGAGGATGGCGTCGGCCTCCGCGATCTGCGGGCGGTTCCAGCGGCCGCGGTCCTGGTCCTCCAGGGTGATCAGCTCGCCGTCGGCGCCGACCCGGGCGTCCCGCCGGGCGTCGTGGAACAGCATCAGGGCCAGCACGCCCGCGGTCTCGGGCTCGCCGGGCATGAGCTGGACCAGCACCCGGGCCAGCCGGATGGCCTCGGCGCACAGCCGCTGGCGGACCAGGTCGGCGCCGGAACTGGCCGCGTAGCCCTCGTTGAACAGCAGGTAGAGCACGGCCAGCACGCCGGCGGTGCGCTCGGGCAGCAGGTGCGCCGGCGGCACCCGGTAGGGGATGCCGGCGTCGCGGATCTTGTGCTTGGCCCGGACCAGGCGCTTGGCCATGGTCGGCTCCGGGACCAGGAACGCCCGCGCGATCTCGGCCGTGCTCAGGCCGGCCAGGGTGCGCAGGGTCAGCGCGACCCGCGCCTCCAGCGGCAGGGCCGGGTGGCAGCAGGTGAAGATCAGCCGCAGCCGGTCGTCGGCGATGCCGCTCTCGTCGTCATCGCCGGTGCCGGCCGGATCCTCGGGCGGCGACAGGACGAGCGTGTCCCGGAGCCGGGCGGTCTCGGTGGCCCGCCGGCGCAGCCGGTCCAGGCCCCGGTTGCGGGCCGTGGTGGTGAGCCAGGCGCCGGGCTTGCGCGGCACCCCGTCGCGCGGCCAGGTGCGCAGGGCCTGCGCGAACGCCTCCTGGGCGCACTCCTCGGCCAGGTCCCAGTCGCCGGTCATGCCGATCAGCGCCGCGACGACGCGGCCCCACTCGTCGCGGAACGCCGCGGCGACTGCCTCGGCGGCGTCCCCCGTCTCGATGTCCGCCATGGCCGCACCCTAGCGGGCTCACTCGAGCGCTAAGGAATGCTAAGGAATACAGTGCGGCCATGTCACGACTTCCTTACCTGCGCTATGACGATCTCGATGACGACGGCCGGAAGGTGTGGGACGGCGTTGTCGGCTCCCGCGGCAGCCAGCTGATCAACGAGCAGGGCGGCCTGGTCGGCCCGTTCAACGCCTTCGTCCACGCGCCCGGGATGGGCGGCCGGATGAGCGCGCTGGGGGCCGAGGTCCGGTTCCGCACCTCCCTCGAGCGCCGGCTGACCGAGCTGGCGATCATCACCGTGGGCGCCCGGTGGCGGGCCGAGTTCGAGTGGTGGGCGCACGCCCGGATGGCCCGCGAGCACGGCGTGCCCGAGGCCGTGGTGGCGGCTATCGGCCGCGGTGAGGAGCCGCCGTTCGCGGCCGAGGACGAGCGGGTCGTCTACGCCGCGGCGCACGAGCTGGCCGCCACGGGCCGGGTCAGCCCGGCCGCCTACGCCGCGGTCCGCGGGCTGCTCGGCGACCAGGGACTGGTCGAGCTGGTGTCCATCTGCGGCTATTACACGCTCATCTCGTTCCTGCTCAACACCTTCGAGGTGCCGCTCCCCGACGGCGCCACGCCCGTCTGGGGCGACTAGTACCCCGGCCCCCGGCCCTGCGCCCCCGGCGGGATAGCCCGCGACTGTAAGGTCGCCGCCATGGAGATTCGCGAGGTGGC
>JBOHCO010000319.1:0-4211 GCA_050698895.1 Streptosporangiaceae bacterium | reverse complement strand
CCGACGTAGCCGGGCGGCGCACCGACCAGCCGGGCCACGGAGTGGCGCTCGGAGTACTCGCTCATGTCGATGCGGATGATCGCCCGCTCGTCGTCGAACAGGAACTCGGCCAGCGCCTTGGCCAGCTCGGTCTTGCCCACGCCGGTCGGCCCGAGGAACAGGAACGAGCCGGACGGGCGGTCGGGGTCGGAGATGCCGGCCCGTGACCGGCGCACGGCGTCGGACACAGCCTGCACGGCCTGGGCCTGCCCGACGAGCCGCCGGCCCAGCTCGGACTCCATCCGCAGCAGCTTGCCGGTCTCGCCCTCCAGCAGCCGGCCGGCCGGGATGCCGGTCCACGCCGACACGACGTCGGCGACGTCGTCCGGTCCGACCTCCTCCTTCACCATGGGCTGCTCGCTCACGCCGCTGCCCTCGGCCTCGTCGCCGGCCGCCGCGGTCGCGGCCGCGAGCTCGCGCTCCAGGGCCGGGATCTCGCCGTACATGAGCCGGGACGCGGCCTCGAAGTCGGCGTCGCGCTGGGCCCGCTCGGTCTGGCCCCGTAGGTCGTCAAGCTGCTTCTTCAGCTCGCCCACCTTGTTCAGGCCCGCCTTCTCGCGGTTCCAGCGCGCGACCAGCGCGGTCAGCTGCTCCTGCCGGTCGGCCAGATCGGCCCGCAGCCGCTCCAGGCGCTCCCGGCTGGCCTGGTCGTTCTCCCTGGCCAGGGCCATCTCTTCCATCTTCATGCGGTCGACGGTGCGCTGCAGCTCGTCGATCTCCACCGGCCGGGAGTCGATCTCCATCCGCAGCCGGGAGGCCGACTCGTCGATCAAGTCAATGGCCTTGTCGGGCAGGAACCGGGCGGTAATGTAGCGGTCGGACAGGCTGGCCGCGGCGACCAGGGCGGCATCGGCGATCTGCACCTGGTGGTGCGCCTCGTACGGGCCCTTGAGCCCGCGCAGGATCGCGATCGTGTCCTCGACGGTGGGCTCGCCGATGAACACCTGCTGGAACCGGCGCTCGAGGGCCGGGTCCTTCTCGATCCGATGGCGGTACTCATCCAGCGTGGTCGCGCCGACCATGCGCAGCTCGCCGCGGGCCAGCATGGGCTTGAGCATGTTCCCGGCGTCCATCGCGCCCTCGGCCGCGCCGGCCCCGACGACCGTGTGCAGCTCGTCGATGAACGTGATGACCTGGCCGTCACTGTCCTTGATCTCGTTCAGGACGGCCTTCAGCCGCTCCTCGAACTCGCCGCGGTACTTGGCCCCGGCCACCATCGCGCCCAGGTCCAGCGCCACCACGCGCTTGCCGCGCAGCGACTCCGGCACGTCGCCGGCCACGATGCGCTGAGCCAGGCCCTCGACGACGGCCGTCTTGCCGACGCCCGGCTCGCCGATCAGCACGGGGTTGTTCTTGGTCCGGCGGGACAGCACCTGGATGACCCGGCGGATCTCAGGGTCCCGGCCGATGACCGGGTCCAGCCGGCCCTCACGGGCGCTGCGGGTCAGGTCGACGCCGTACTTCTCCAGTGCCTTGTAGGTGCCCTCGGGGTCCTGCGAGGTGACCCGGGCGCTGCCGCGCACCTGCTCGAACGCGCCGAAGAGCTGGTCCGGCCCGGCGCCGGCGTCGCGCAGCACCTTGGCCGCCTGGCCGCCGTCGGCGGCCAGCCCGACCAGCAGGTGCTCGGTGGAGATGTACTCATCGGACATCTCCCTGGCCCGCTGGCCGGCCGTGTTGATGGCGGCCAGCAGCGGACGCGAGGTCTCGGGCGCGCTGAGCGTCGCCCCGGCCGCCTTGGGCAGCCGGGCCAGCTGCTCGTCGACGGTCTTGAGCACGGCGGCGGGATCGGCTCCGACCGCGCGCAGCAACGGCGCGGCGGTGCCGCCCTCCTGGCCGATGAGCGCCGCCAGCAGGTGCAGCCCGTCGACGTTGGGGTTGCCGGCGGCGGTCGCGCGCTGCACCGCCTGGGACAGAGCCTCCTGGCTCTTGCGGGTCAGCTTGTCGTCCACAGTTGGTTCTCTTTCAGGTCAGTTGGGCTATCAGGTCAGGTCAGGTCAGGGCTAGCGGCCGCGGCGTCGCGGACGGCGGTGGTGTCACCAGCCGGGCCGGACGGGCTGACGTCGCGGACCGGTACCAGGGCGCCGCCGCTGTGGCCCCGCAGCAGGGCGGCCAGCCGGGCGGCCACCGATCGCGTCGACTCCAGCTCGGCGCGCAGCTGGCTGATCTCGGTGCGCAGCTCCGCCATCCGGCGCAGGTGGTCTTGCTCCGCGAGCTCCAGCTCGAGGATGCGCTTGATCCCGAGCAGGTTCACGCCTTCGGCCGACAGTCGCTGGACCTCGCGCAGGATCAGGATGTCGCGCAGCGAGTAGCGCCGACCGCCGCCGGCCGTCCGGCCGGGGGAGACCAGCCCGAGCCGGTCATACGAGCGCAGGGTCTGCGGGTGCAGCCCGGACAGCTGTGCGGCCACCGAGATCACGTACACGGGCGTGTTGTCGGATAGCTCGAATTCGCTGGTCATCTCATCTCCCCTCAGCTATCGGGCCGGTCAGGCCTTGGCCTGGCGCAGCAGTTCGTCGCGCGGATCGGGACCGGCGGTGACCTCGCGGAAGGTCTCCAGGGCCTCCTTGGCCTTGTCACCCAGGTCCTTGGGCACCTGCACGCTCACCGTCACCAGCAGGTCGCCCATGGTGGCGTCGGACCGCCGGACGCCCTTGCCGCGCACCCGGAAGGTGCGGCCGTTCGGCGTCCCGGCCGGGATCCGCACGCTGACCGGCATGCCCCGGTGGGACGGGACCTTGATCTCGGCCCCCAGCGTCGCCTCCGGGAAGGTCACCGGCACGGTCACGGTCAGGTTGTGGCCCGACCGGCCGAACACCGGGTGCGGGGAGACGTGCACGCGCACGTACAGGTCGCCCGCGGGGCCACCCCGCTCGCCCGGTGCCCCCTTGCCCTTGAGCTTGATCCGCTGGCCGTCGCCGACCCCGGCGGGGATGCGCGCCTGAATGGTGCGCGTGCTCATCGCCCGCCCGCTGCCCGAGCAGACCGGGCAGGGGTCGTCCACGACCAGGCCGCGGCCGCGGCAGGTCTTGCACGGCTCGGAGAACGCGAAGTTCCCCAGGTTGCGGCTGCCCTGCCCGGTGCCCTCGCAGGTCGGGCAGACCCGCGGCACCGTGCCGGCCTTGGCGCCGGTGCCCATGCACTCCTTGCACGGGCCCTCGCCGGCCAGCCGCAGCGCCACGGTGGTGCCGTCGATGGCGTCGCCGAAGCTCAGCGACGCCTCCGTCTCGACGTCAGCGCCGCGCCGCGGCCGGGCCTGCTGCTGCGTGCGCCCGGAACCGAAGACCCCGCCGAGGATGTCGCCCAGCCGGCCGCCGGTACTGCTGGTGCTCCCGCCGAACAGGTCGCCAAGGTCGAACCCGTACCCGCCGCCGGCGGTGCCGCCGGAGCCGGGCATGCGGATCCGCCCGCTGCCGTACATCGAGCGCGTCTCGTCGTACTCCTTGCGCCGCTTCTCGTCGGACAGGGTGTTGTAGGCCTCGGAGATCTCCTTGAAGCGCTCCTCGGACTTCGAGTCGCCCTTGTTAGCGTCCGGGTGGTACTTGCGGGCGAGCTGGCGGTACGACTTCTTGATCTCGTCCGCGGACGCCCCCTTAGCCACGCCAAGGGTCTTGTAGTAGTCCTTCTCAAGGAAGTCCTTGGTGCTCAACGGGCCTCTCTCTGGCTTTACTCGTCCTGGTCGCCCGGGTCGGGAGTGTCATCTCCCGGCTCGGCCACGGCTACCCGCGCGGGCCGGATGATCCGGTCGCCAACCTTGTAGCCGGGCTGCAGGATCTGGACGCAGGTCGGCTCGCTGACCTCGGTGGAGTAGGAGTGCATGAGGGCCTCGTGGACCGTTGGGTCGAACGGGTCCCCCTTCTCCCCGTAGGTCTGCAGGCCGAGCTTGCTGACCGCGGACTCCAGCGAGTCGGCGACGGACTTGAATCCGCCCGACAGCTCGCCGTGCTCCCGCGCCCGGCCGATGTCGTCGAGAACCGGGAGCAGCTCGTGCAGCACGTTGGCGAGCGCCTGCTCGCGCACCGCCAGCCGGTCGCGTTCCACCCGCTTGCGGTAGTTCGCGTACTCGGCCTGCAGACGCTGCAGGTCCGCCGTTCGCTCGGCGAGCATCGTGATGGCCTGACTGGCCTTAGCCGCGAGGTCGCCGCCGTCCGCTGCGCCCGAGTCCGGCCCCGGAC
>JBOHCO010000318.1:0-5032 GCA_050698895.1 Streptosporangiaceae bacterium | reverse complement strand
AGGTGGCGGAGAGCGGGCTCGGGCTGCTGGTGGGGGCGGTGCCGACGGTGGTGGACAGTAAGGCCGCCCCCCGCCTGCCGCGGGACACGGCGGAGGCGGTGGTGGCGTTGTGGCGGCGGATGACGCTGGACCCGGACCGCCTGGCGGAGCAGGTGGTGGTCACGCCGGCCTGCGGCCTGGCCGGGCTGTCGCCGGAGGACGCCCGCTTGAGGCTCGAGCACTGCCGGGAGGCGGCGCGGATCGTGCCCGAGATGATCGTGGAGGGGGAGGTTCAGTGAGGGAGCGGGGAGCGCGATGAGCGAGCCAGAAGGGGCGATCACCCAGCCGGAGGTCCCGGAGCTGGCCGACCCGGGCCCGGAGGTTCAGCACCGGCACGCCGAGCTGTCGGACGAGCTGAACATGCACCTGTACCGCTACCACGTGCTCGACTCGCCCCTGATCTCGGACGCCGAGTACGACCAGAAGATGCTGGAGCTGCGGGACATCGAGGAGCGGTTCCCGCAGCTGCGGACGCCGGACTCGGCCTCGCAGAAGGTCGGCGGGGCGATCTCGACGGACTTCGCGGCGGTCGACCACCTCCAGCGGCTGCTGAGCCTGGACAACGCGTTCTCGGCCGAGGAACTGGACGCCTGGGCGGCACGGGCGGAGCGGCTGGGCGGGGCGGGGCCCTACCTGTGCGAGCTGAAGATCGACGGGCTGGCGATCGCGCTGGTCTACCGGAACGGGCGGCTGGTCCGGGCGGCGACCCGCGGCGACGGCGTGACGGGCGAGGACGTGACGCCGAACATCAAGACGATCGCGGTGGTCCCGGACCGGCTCTCGGGTTCTGGCTGGCCGGAGACGATCGAGGTCCGCGGCGAGGTCTTCCTGCCGGTGGCGGCGTTCGAGGAGCTGAACGAGCGGCTGACCGGCGAGGGCAAGGCGCCCTTCGCCAACCCGCGGAACTCGGCGGCGGGGTCGCTGCGGCAGAAGGATCCGCGGATCACGGCCAGCCGGGCGCTGAGCATGCTGGTGCACGGTCTCTACGTGCCGGGAGGCTCGCCGGAGGCCGGGATGCCGGCGCCGGGGGACCCGGCTGCGGAGGCGGTGCCGGAGGCGCCGGACACGCAGTCGGGCTGGTACGCCCGGATGGCCGAATGGGGCCTGCCGGTGAGCGACCAGTTCAAGGTGGTCGGCGACCTGGACGCGGTGCGGGAGTACGTCAGCCACTTCGCCGAGCACCGCCACGACACGGCGTACGAGATCGACGGCGTGGTCGTCAAGATCGACCGCCTGGACCTCCAGCAGCAGCTGGGGGCGACGAGCCGGGCGCCGCGCTGGGCGATCGCCTACAAGTACCCGCCGGAGGAGGTCACGACCCGGCTGCTGGACATCGACGTGAACGTGGGCCGCACGGGCCGGGTCACGCCCTTCGCGATCATGGAGCCGGTCAAGGTCAGCGGGTCAACGGTGGACCGGGCCACGCTGCACAACGCCGACGAGGTGACCCGCAAGGGCGTGCTGATCAACGACATGGTGGTCCTGCGCAAGGCGGGCGACGTGATCCCCGAGGTGGTAGGCCCGGTCGCGGACCTGCGCACGGGCGAGGAACGCGCCTTCGAGTTCCCGGTCCGGTGCCCGTCCTGCCAGACTCCGCTGGCCAGGGATGAGGGCGAGGTCGACTGGCGCTGCCCGAACACGGTGTCCTGCCCGGCCCAGCTGCGGGAGCGGCTGTTCCACCTGGCCGGGCGCGGTGCCCTGGACATCGAGGTCCTGGGCTACGAGGCGGCGGTGGCGCTACTGGACTCGGGGCTGGTCGCCGACGAGGGCGACCTGTTCGCGATCACAGAGGAGTCGCTGGCGGCGGCCCCGTTGTTCGTGAACAAGCAGGGCACGCTGACGGTCAACGCGGTCAAGCTGCTCCAGAACCTGGACGAGGCCCGCAGGCGGCCGCTGTGGCGGATCCTGGTCGCGCTGTCGATCCGGCATGTGGGGCCGACCGCGGCGCGGGCCCTGGCGGCGGCGTTCGGCTCGGTCGACGCGATCGCCCAGGCGCCGACCGAGAAGCTGACGGCGGTGGCCGACGTGGGCCCGACGATCGCGCGGTCGGTGCAGGACTGGTTCGCGGTGGACTGGCACGCCGCGATCGTGGACAAGTGGCGCGCGGCCGGGGTCCAGCTGGCCCAGGAGGGCTGGGTCCCGCCGGCGGCGCCGGCGGCCCTGCTGCTGGCGGGAGTGACCGTGGTGCTGACCGGCACGCTGGCCGGCCGCACCCGCGACGAGGCGGCCGACGCGATCCGCGCGCTGGGCGGCAAGGTCTCCTCGTCGGTGTCGAAGAAGACCCGGTTCGTGGTCGCGGGCGAGGAGGCCGGGTCAAAGCTGGACAAGGCCGCGGCCCTGGGCGTGCCGGTACTAGACGAGACGGGCCTTGACGTGTTGCTCTCAGATGGTGCGGAAGCGGCGGCGGCGACCGCGACTCAACCGGAGGACAGCTGACCGGGCGGTCCGCCGCGTGGCGCGGGACGACCCGAAGGAGGGCCAGCGGCGATTATTGTAGTCAGACGACTACGGAGAGACATGTAGTAACGGATAGTATGCAATTGGCTTCGAGAAGTTCCCTTGCGGCCGTACGCTTGTCGTCGAGGGACATTCGCGGCGCAATCGGTTGCAGCACGGCAGTAGGCAGCACTGCAGTCTGGAGTGCTGGAGCGTGCAGGACTGAAGTTTGCAGTGCTGCAGCTTGCAGCAACGAAGTGTGCGGCACGGCATCGTGCGGCAGTGAGGTTTGCCTATGAAGGATCCGAACGACACGAGGGATATCGACCCCCGGGTCGGCTCGCCGCTGTGGATTCACCTGATGACGGTGACCGCGGTGGGCGCGGTTGCCTTCAGCCTGGCCATGTTCCACCTGCACGGGGTCTTCACCCCGCGCGGCCTGATCTCCCAGCCGGTGTTCTGGCTGCTCGCGGTGCTCATCGTGGTCGGCGAGATCTGGCCCATCATCACCCCCGGGCGGACCGGCCAGGATTCCCCGGTCGCCTCGGTGACCTTTAGTTTCGCGGTCCTCATCTTCTGGGGGCTGCCGGTCGCCCTGCTGCTGCGGGCGGCATCCACGCTGGTCGTGGGCCTGGCCGAGCGCAAGGCGCTGAAGCGGTCGGCCTTCAACGCGGCCCAGGTGACGCTGAGCCTGACGGCGGCGGGCCTGGTCATGATGGCGCTGGGCGTGCACGCCAGCCCGGCGCACCCCTGGGATCCGGAGGGGTCTCATCTGTGGGTGGTCGTGCCGGCCGGCCTGGCCTACTTCGCGGTGAAGTTCCTGCTGGTCACCTCGGCCGTCGCGCTGCACGAGCGCACGCCGCTGGTCAAGACGCTCCGCGCCGCGCTGCCCTTCCAGGCCTTCGTCAACCTGGTCCTGCTGGCCACCGCGCCGCTGGTCGCGGTGGTCATGAGCGTGCAGTCGGCGCTCCTGGTGCTCCTGTTCGCGTTCCCGCTGGCGGCCATCTACGTCAACGCGGCGATGTCGGTGCAGCGCGAGCACCAGGCCCATCATGACGAGCTGACCGGCCTGGCCAACCGCAAGCTGCTGATCCGCCGGACCAATGACGCCCTGACCCAGGCGGCCAGGTCGCAGATCACGGCCGGCTTCCTGCTGCTGGACCTGGACCGGTTCAAGGAGGTCAACGACACGCTCGGGCACCCGGTCGGCGACCGGCTGCTGCGCTTCGTGGCCCAGCGGCTCACTCACAGCGTGCGGCCCGGCGACATGGTGGCGCGGCTCGGCGGCGATGAGTTCGCGGTGCTGCTGCCGTCGGTCAAGGACGCCAGCGGTGCCCGCGAGGTGGCGGCGCGGCTGCGGGCCGCGGTGGCCGAGCCGATCCGGATGGACGGGATGTCGTTCGACATCGAGGCCAGCGTCGGCATCGCGCTGTACCCGGACGACGCCACGGGCTTCGAGGTGCTGCTCCAGCACGCCGACGTGGCCATGTACCTGGCCAAGGAGCGCCGCAGCGGGGTGGAGCGGTACGTGGCCGACTCCGACCGCAACTCCCCGGCCCGGCTGGCGCTGCTGGGCGACCTGCGCCGGGGCCTGGACCGCGGCGAGCTGGCCCTGCACTACCAGCCCAAGGTCTACCTGTCCGACCAGCGCACGGCGGGCATGGAGGCGCTGGTCCGCTGGCAGCACCCGGTCCGCGGGCTGATGAGCCCGGAGGAGTTCATCCCGCTTATCGAGCAGTCCTACCTGATGCGCGAGCTGACCGCCTGCGTCATCGACATGGCGCTGGGCCAGGCCGCGCTGTGGTGGCAGGCCGGGATCTGCGTGCAGGTCTCGCTGAACGTAGCCGCGCGCGACGTGCTCGACAACGGGCTGGCCGACGTCATTAGCCGCAGTCTGAGCCAGCACGGCCTGCCAGCCGAGGCGCTGCTGCTGGAGATCGACGAGCGCGTGCTGACCAGCGAGCCGGCCCACGCGGTGGCGACCGCCGAGACGCTCGCTGCGCTCGGGGTGTCGCTCAGCCTGGATGACTTCGGTACGGGCTACTCCTCGCTGGTGCGGCTCAAGCGGCTGCCGGTCAGCGAGGTCAAGATCGACTCATCGTTCGTGGGCCGGCTGCTGCACTCGGCCGACGACCAGGTGATCGTGAAGTCGATCGTGGAGCTGGTCAGCGCGCTGGGCATCCGGTCGGTGGCCGAGGGCGTGGAGACCGCCGATGTCGCGACGGCGCTGACCGCCATGGGCTGCGACGCGGCCCAGGGCTGGTACTTCAGCAAGCCGCTGAACGCGGTCTCGGCCACGGCCTGGCTGGTCGAGCGGGCCGAGCCAGTCGTGGAGCTGCCGCCGCGCGAGGCCATCGCCCCGGCCACGGCGGGCAAGCCGGCCCCCAGCGCGGCCACCCCGCCGACCGGCTGGTTAGCCCGCCCCGGCGCCTAGCTGTATTGGCCCGGGGGGATAACCCCCTGGAACCCCCAGGTCCGGGGGGCCAGGCCCCCCGGAGCCCCCCGGAAACGAGTCGGCTGCTACCTAGAGCAGCCCCTAGGATTGCCCCTATGCCTA
>JBOHCO010000317.1:0-6321 GCA_050698895.1 Streptosporangiaceae bacterium | reverse complement strand
GGGCTGGGCTTGTGGGGGCTGGGCTGGCGTGCGGGCCGGGCTGACGCGCAGCGCTGGCTTGTCGGCTGGGCGGATGCCGGACTGGTCGGCGCGAGCGGGAGGCGGGCTTGGAGTGGTGGGCAAGTCTTGGCGGGCATAGCGAACGGCGCCCCTGGAAGGAGCGCCGTTGCCAAACACGTCACACCGGGTTACCAAGCGTGCAACGTCATCGCCGGGCAGGTGACTCCCTCCGGGGCACCTGATGGTGCCCGCACAGCGGGGCTCACCTGCCACGGCACGCCTCCCGCGGCTGGTCGCGCGTGGGTGCCCGGCTGCCGTGCCCGAACGTTACCGTCCGTGAGACCTTTCTACGACGGATCCGCGGACTTGGAAACCCCTAGGCCGTGACGAATTCGTGATCTCGATTGAAAACCGTGATCTCATACGCCGGACGGGGCGTCGGGTATGGCGATTCCGCATACTGTTTCAGGCTTATGTCCGGACTCGGGCCAGTTGCCGACCGCCAGGTCGGTGAAAGCCAGCACCGGCCAGTTGCGGCTGCGCGCGATCTTGCGCAGGGCCCGGTCAGGATTGACCACATGGGGGTGGCCGACGGCCTCCAGCATGGGGACATCTGTGACTGAGTCACTGTAGGCGTGGCACTCGGCGAGCCGGTAGCCGCGGGCGGCGGCGAGTTCTCGGATGCTCTGAGCTTTGGCTTCGCCATAAGCGTAAAACTCGGTCACGCCGGTGTAGCAGCCCGCCGCGACCTGCATGCGAGTCGCGATGATCTGGGTCACACCGAGCATCGCGCCGATCGGGGCGACCATCTCCTGCCCGGACGAGCTGACGATAATGAGGTCGTGACCTGCGGCGTTGTGTTCGGTCAGAAGCTCCTGGGCACGGGCGTAGACGTACGGGACGATCTTCTGGGCCAGGTGCCTTCGCACGATTTCGCCCACCTGATCTGCGGACCAGCCCCGGCACAGCTCGCCGAGCTGGTCGCGGATCCGCTCCATCCGGTCGGGGCCGGCCCCGTAGGCCCGGAAAATGAGCTGCGCACATGCGCCACGTATTGCCTCAGACCGGGTGATCAGGCCATGCTGATAGAACGAAGGTACGAAAGCGAGGGTGCTCGACCGGGCGATGATTGTTTTGTCTAGATCAAAGAACGCGGCCGCAGTCGGGCTTGCACTCTCGACGGATATGGCCACGATCAGGCAGCATAGGGGAAGACCGGCCGGCCGAATCTCGTTCAGTCCAACTGACTGGTAACTTTGCCCCTTCCCGCGTAGGCTTTCTTGGGTAACGGTGCCCGGCTCTGCCCCCCCGGAGCCGGAGACCGTCTGGCGACCCCCGCTCTCCCCCCCGGCGGGGGTCGCCCCATTTTTAGGGTCGGGCCCGGCCCGCGCTGCTCGGCAGCGGGGCCGGGCCGGACACCTCCGGCCGGACATGGCCAGGCTCAGGCAGACAGGTACTGGACGGCCCAGCCCGGACAGATGCGCCCGGACACTGATCCAGCGGGCACGAATCCAGCGGACACCGCAGACGGCCCGAGCAGCGAAACACCGCAGACGGCCCGAGCAGCGAAACGCGGTCAGGCGGCCCGAGCAGCGAAACGCGGTCAGGCGGCCCGAGCAGCGAAACGCGGTCAGGCGGCGGAGTCAGACGGCGGAGTCAGACGACGGCGCGCCGCGCAGCAGGCAGTCCAGCAGGGCGACGGCCCCCGTCTTGTCCAGGGGGGAATTGCCGTTCCCGCACTTGGGTGACTGGATGCAGGACGGGCAGCCGGCCGCGCAGGCGCAGCTCTCGATGGCCCTGGCCGTCGCCTCGAGCCACGGCCGGGCCACGGCGAACCCGCGCTCGGCGAACCCGGCTCCGCCGTCGTGCCCGTCGTAGACAAAAACGGTCAGCAGCCCGGTGGCGGGGTGCGGGTCGGCCGACACGCCGCCCACGTCCCAGCGGTCGCAGGAAGCGACCAGCGGCAGCAGCCCGATCGACGCGTGCTCGGCGGCATGGGCGGCGCCGGCCAGGTCCACGCCCAGGCGCTCGAGCTCGGCTCGCTGGCCGGGCCCGAGCGTCCACCACACGGCCCTGGTTCGCAGCGTCCGGGCGGGCAGGTCGAGGGGCTCCTCGCCGATCGGACGGCCGCTGTCGGGGCTGCGGCGGACGAACGAGACGACCTGCCGGGTCACCAGCACGTCGCCGAAGTGGATGCTGGCCTCGCCCCAGGCCTGGCTGGTCAGCTCGCCGGCCACCTCGACCGTGGTGAGCTGGCGCGCCGAGGTGGCGTAGCCGGGGTCGCCGGGCTGGGCCAGGGCCACGCCGTCGGCCAGGTCGAGCTGGCTGACCAGGTACATCTCGCCCTGGTGCGGATACACCGCCCCGGTGTGCGCGAGCACGTGGGCGGACGGCTCGTCCACGGTGCCGATGAGCCGGCCGGTGGCGCTCTCGACGATCCGGACGGGGTGGCCGCCGGCGTCGCGCAGGCTGGTCCGGGCGGCGTGGCCCAGGCGGGTGGAGTACCACCGGCCGTCGCGCTCGCGCAGCAGGCCCTCACGCTTGAGCCGGGCCGCGGCCTCGTCGGCGGCCGGGCCGAACTCCCGCAGGTCAGCCTCGGTCAGCGGGACCTCGGCGGCGGCGGCGCACAGGTGCGGCGCGAGGACGTACGGGTTGGCGGGGTCGAGCACGGACGCCTCGACGGCCGCGCCGACCAGGGCCTCGGGATGGTGCACGAGGTAGGTGTCGAGCGGGTCGTCGCGGGCGATCAGGATGGCGATGGCGCCCCGCCCGGCCCGCCCGGCCCGGCCGGCCTGCTGCCAGAGCGCGGCCATGGTGCCCGGCCAGCCGGCGATCAGCACGGCGTCCAGGCCGACGATGTTCACGCCCAGCTCGAGCGCCGTGGTGGTGGCCAGCGCGGTGATCGCGCCCGAGCGCAGCCCGTCCTCGAGCGCCCGCCGGTCCTCGGGCAGGTAGCCGGACCGGTAGGCGGCTACCCGGGCGGCCAGCTCGGCGGCCCCGGCCTCCTCGACCTGGCGCCGCGCGGCCAGCGCCACCGACTCGGCGCCCCGCCGGGACCGTACGAACGCCAGCGTGGGCACGCCGGCGACGACCAGGTCGGCCAGCATGGACGCGGCCTCGGCGGTGGCGCTGCGCCGGACCAGGGCGCCGGCCTCGCCCCGGAACTGGGACGTGGGCGGCTCCCACAGCGCCAGCGTCAGCTCGGCCCTGGGCGCGCCGTCGGCGGTGACCGCGGTGGCGGCCAGGCCGGTCAGCAGCCGCGCGCACTCGGCGGGCTCGCTGATGGTGGCCGAGGCCAGCATGAACACGGCCTCGCGGGCGGTGCGGGCCACGATGACCCGCCGCAGCCGCCGCAGCACGTGCGCGATGTGCGAGCCGAACACGCCGCGGTAGGTGTGGCACTCGTCGACCACGACATGCCCGAGCCGCCGGAAGAAGCCGTCCCAGTAGGCGTGCCGGGGCAGCAGGTTGTAGTGCAGCATGTCCGGCGTGGTCAGCAGGTAGTTGGCGTGCGAGCGGGCCCAGGCTCGGTCGGCTATGGGGGTGTCGCCGTTGACCACGGCGGCCCGCACGCCGCGCAGGCCCAGCGACGTGACCAGCCGGAGCTGGTCGGCGGCCAGCGCGCGGGTCGGCGCGATGTACAGCGCAGTGCCGCCCTCGAGCACGGCGGTCAGCGCCGGGACCAGGTAGCCGAGCGACTTACCCGACGCGGTGCCGGTGGAGATGATCACGTTGCGGCCTTCGCGGGCCAGCCGCGCCGCCCTGGCCTGGTGGGTCCACGGCCGCGCCGCCCCGATGCCGGCCAGCGCCTCGCTCAGCCCGGCGGGCAGCCAGACCGGCCAGTCGGCGCGCCGGCCGCGGCGGGCGGGGATCCGCTGGATGTGCGTCAGCCGGCCAGTGTCGGCCCCGCGGCGCAGGATGCGCGCCTGGGCCATCCCGTCCAGCCTCATGCCGGCCAGGACAGAACTGGCCGGGACGGTTACGGCAGGATCGGAAACCAGGAGGTCGCCGGCCGTAATGTCCGCGGCATCCCGGTCGCGCACAGATGTATCAGTCACAGATCGGACCGGTGCGGCATCGTCCGGCGTCGCGGCCGGCCGGGTTTCAGTCGATCCGGTGCCGGTCACCACGGTAACCGGACGCGGCGCCCCGGCCCGTGCCATGCTGACCCGTGGCATGTCGGCGGGAGGCTGTCCGCGAGGCTGTAGCTTGGCTGTAGGCATCGGGTTTCAGTGTGTCATCACGAGGCAAGGTGCCTCCAACTGCGTTGTGGTATAGACATGACCTCAGAGCGTGGTTGAATGCGCGACGGAGCAAGCTGCCTAGCACCCGCTGCCGGGCGTGCTTGCCCGCTCACACGAGAGCCAGATGGCGCTGGAGGATTTTGTGGATCTGAAGTTGGATCACCACACCAAGGACGGGATCGAGATCGTCGATGTGGAAGGCGAGATCGACGTCTACACCGCGCCCCGCCTGCGTGAGCTGCTGATCGACCTGGTGAACAACGGCTTCTACCAGCTTGTGGTCAACATGGAGAAGGTGGAGTTCCTGGACTCGACCGGCCTGGGCGTGCTGGTCGGCGGCCTCAAGCGGGTCCGGGCGCACGACGGGTCGCTGGACCTGGTCTGCACGCAGGAGCGGATCCTGAAGATCTTCCGGATCACGGGCCTGACCAAGGTGTTCGGCATCCACGACACGGTGGACGAGGCGATCGCCGCGCGGAAGTCCGAGAAGTAGGCGAGGCGCTAGCCCCCGAGATGGCAACGGTCGAGTTGAGCTTTACCCCCCTGCCTGCTCATGTCCGCACCGCGCGGCTGGTCGCCGCGGCCGTCGCCCGCCGCAGCGGGGTCGACGAGTCGCTGCTGGACGAGGTGCGGCTGGCGGTGGGCGAGGCGTGTTCCCGCGCGGTCGAGGAGCACCGGCTGCACTGCCCGACGGAGCCGGTCCGCCTGGCCCTCACCGAGGAGGCGGGCCGGTTCGAGGTCGAGGTCACCGACACCAGCCTGCGCCCAGCGGGCACCGGGATCGGCCCGGCCGTGCCGGGCGGGTTCGGCATCGCGGTCATCGCCGGCCTGGCCGACGACGTCCAGATCAGTGAGACCTCGGCGGGCACGAGCATCAGGATGAGCTGGCCGTCAGCGGTGACGGCCAGCTAGGCCGGCGCCCATACGCGGGCTGCGGCGAGGCCGGACGGCCCTTGTTTCTGAGTAATTCTCGGGTGACCACAGCGTCAGGCGGTATCACAAATCGGCTGGGACGCGGTCGATAACCCGACCCGATTAACGATTCGTTCCCCCGCATGGTTAGACTCCCCGGCACTGATCCGTGTGCCCGCTTGATGATCCAGCCGGACACGCCGGACGCTCTGACTCTGCCACCTGGGCAGCGGCTCGGGCGAAGCTTGTTTCCCCTGTCAAGGAGGACAGATGTCGAGGCTTAATCCCGTATTGGCCGACGGGGTAGCCACCGTCACCGGCTCCAACCTAACGTGGGTTGTCGTCGTTGGCGTGGTGGCCCTGCTGGCGCTGGCCATGGCGGGCTGGCTGGTGCGGGACGTGCTGGCGGCCAGCAAGGGCACGCCAAAGATGCAAGAGATCGCCACGGCCGTCCAGGAGGGCGCCGCGGCCTACTTGCGGCGGCAGTTCAGGACGATCGGCATATTCGTGGTGCTGATCTTCTTCGTGCTGCTGATCCTGCCCGCCGACGGCGAGTCGGTGCGGCTCGGGCGCTCCATATTCTTCCTGGTCGGGGCCTTGTTCTCGGGGCTGACCGGATTCACGGGAATGAACCTGGCGGTGCGCGGCAATGTCCGGGTGGCCGCCGCGGCCAAGGAGTCGAACGACGACCGGGCGGCCATGCGGATCGCGTTCCGCACGGGCGGCGTGGCGGGCATGTTCACGGTCGGCCTGGGCCTGCTCGGCGCGGCCATCGTGGTCATCATCTACCGGTCCAACGCCTCCGGCGTGCTGGAGGGCTTCGGGCTGGGCGCGGCGCTGCTGGCCATGTTCATGCGCGTCGGCGGCGGCATCTTCACCAAGGCCGCCGACGTCGGCGCGGACCTGGTCGGCAAGGTCGAGAAGGGCATCCCCGAGGACGACCCCCGCAACGCGGCCACGATCGCGGACAACGTGGGCGACAACGTCGGTGACTGCGCGGGCATGGCGGCCGACCTGTTCGAGTCCTACTCGGTCATGCTGGTCGCCTCGCTGATCCTGGGCAAGGTGGCGTTCGGCTCGGACGGCCTGGTGTTCCCGCTGATCGTGCCGATGATCGGCGTGCTGACCGCGATGCTGGGCATCTTCGTGGTCGCGCCGCGCAAGG
>JBOHCO010000316.1:0-3213 GCA_050698895.1 Streptosporangiaceae bacterium | reverse complement strand
CGGCCGGCACCGGCTCGTCCGAGCCGCCCGCACCCGGCGCGGACTCAGTCTGCCCGTCGGCGAGCTGATCGTCGCTGAGCCGATCGTCGCTGAGCTGATCGTCGGCCGCCGGCCCGTCGGCCGTCTCGTCCCGGTCGGTCAGCACGGCCGTGCCGCCGGCGCCGGTCCCGTTGGCGCCGCCGCCGCCCGCTGCCGCCTTGGCCTTGCGCAGCTTGGCCCGGCCGCCGGCCTCGCGAATCGCGACCTGCCGGGCCAGCTGCTTGAACTGCGGCTCGCGCTCCTTGAGGTCGACCAGCACCGGCGTGGCGATGAAGATCGAGGAGTAAGTGCCCGACAGCATGCCCACGAACAGCACCAGGGACAGGTCCTTGAGCTCGCCGTTGCCCAGCAGCGTGACGCTGATGGCCAGGATCGCCGCCACCGGCAGCAGGGCAATCAGCGAGGTGTTGATGGATCTGACCAGGGTCTGGTTCAGGGCCAGGTTGGCCGCCTGGGTGTAGGTCGACTTGCGGGTCCCGACCAGGCCCGCCGTGTTCTCACGGACCTTGTCGAAGACCACGACCGTGTCGTAGAGCGAGTAACCCAGGATGGTCAGCAGGCCGATGACGGTGGCCGGGCTGACCTGGAAGCCGGTCAGCGCGTAGACGCCGATCGTGATCAGGATGTCGTGAGCCAGCGCGACCAGCGCCGAGGCGGCCATCTTCCACTCGAACGCGATGGACAGGTAGATCACGATCGCGATCAGGAACGCGATCAGCCCTTCCAGCGCCTTCTGGGAGATCTGGCTGCCCCAGGTCGAGCTGACGAAGGTCCTGGTCACCGGATTGGGTCCGGTGAGATGGAAGGCCTTCGTCAGCGCGTTCTGGACCTTGTTTCCGGTCGTGAACGAGGCCTGAACAGTCTGGACCTGCCACGACGGGGGCTTGCCCGGCGGGCGGGTCACCGTCGTGGTCGGGTTGGCACCGGGGAACGCCGAGAGGACCAGCTGGTCGATCCGGTCGGTCGTAGCGGCCGTGCTCGTGCTGACCGGCGCGGAGAACTCGAACAGCGAGCCGCCCTTGAAGTCCACGCTGTAGTTCAGTCCGCGGAGCGGCAGCGCCACCACGCAGATCAGCACGATCAGCCCGGAGATCATATAGAAGATCTTCCGGCGGCCGACGAAGTCGACGGACACCTCGCCGCGGTACAGCCGCCCGCCGAGGTTGCCGAGCCGGGACATCACGCCTCCTTGGGGCTGGTCCGGGGCTTCGCGGCCGACGTCGCGCTGGCTCCGCCGGGGGCTGGCCGGGGCGCTGGGCGCCGGGACCCGCGCCACGGGGCACGTGCCCCGAGCAGCTGCGGATCCAGGCCGGACAGCTTGTGGCCCTGGCCGAAGAACTTGGTCCTGGCCAGCAGGGTGACCATCGGCTTGGTGAACAGGAACACCACGAGGACGTCAATCAGCGTGGTCAGGCCGAGGGTGTACGCGAAGCCCTTCACGTCACCGATGGCAAAAATGTACAGCACCGCCGCGGCCAGGAACGAGACCGTGTCAGAGACCAGGATCGTCCGCCGGGCGCGGCCCCAGCCGCGCTCCACCGCCGCCCGCAGGGAGCGACCCTCCCGGACCTCGTCGCGCAATCGCTCGAAGTAGACCACGAACGAGTCGGCAGTGATGCCGATGGCCACCACCAGGCCGGCGACACCGGCCAGGTCCAGGGTGAAGCCCTCGTACTTGCTCAGCAGGACCACCGCCAGGTAGGCCAGCAGCGCCGCGATGGCCAGGCTGGACACCGACACGATGCCCAGGCCGCGGTAGTAGAAGAACGAGTAGATGACGACCAGCAGCAAGCCGATCGCCGCCGCGGTCAGGCCCGCGCTGAGCTGCGCCTGGCCGACCGAGGGTGAGATCGAGTTGACGTTCTGGGCATGGAACGACAGCGGCAGGTGGCCGTACTTCAGCACGTTGGCCAGGCTGGTGGCCTGGCCCTGGGTGAACCCGGAACCGCCGCCGCCGTTGATCTCGCCGCTGCCGCCGGGGATCACGCCCGTGACCTGCGGCGCCTCCACGACCTTGCCGTCCAGCACGATCGCGAACTGGTCCAGCACCGACGTCTCGGCCGCGGTCGACGAGTTGTAGTAATTGTTGAACAGCCTGCTGGTCAGCGCGGCCATGGCCTTGGTGCCCTGGCCGTTCAGGTTGAAGTTGACGATCCACTGGTTGTTCTGGCTGTTGAGCGCCGCGTTGATGGTGGTCAGCTGCGTGCCGGTGACCTCCGCGGGTCCCAGCGCGTACTTGACCCCGGCCCCGGTGCCCTGACCGCAGGCGACGATCTGCTGGTTGACGTTGTCGAACCCGCCGGAGTTGCCGTAGATCTTCTGCTGCCAGTTGTGGTCGTTGCAGTTCAGCTTGTTGAACAGGGCCAGCGTCGCCTTGTTGACCTTGCTGGCGTCGCCGGTGACCTCCGGGGCCGACGCCGTCGGTGACGGGGACGCCGACGCGGAACTGCTCGGGCTGGCCGAACTGGACGCCTTGGCTGAGGTGGATGCCTTCGGCGTGGAGGAGGCCCCGAGCCTGGTCGCCCCGACCGCCTGTCCCGATCCCTTGCCTGCGCCCTTGCTCGACGAGGACGAAGCCTTCGTCGATGCCGATGAGGAACTGGTCGGCGAGGTCGTGGGGCTGGGCGAGGTCGAGCCGGACGGGGACGGACTCGGCGAGGCCGACCCGCTCGAGGTCGGGTTGGCCGCCGTCGGTGAGGTGGCCAGGCAGCCGAGTCCCTGGGTGCCCGAGCACAGCAGCACCTGACGGAACCGCAGCAGCGCCGTCTGCCCGACCAGGTTTTTCACTTTCTCGGCGCCCTGGCCGGGGACCGACACAGTGAGGAACTGGTTGCCCTGCTGCTGCACGAGCGCGCCGCTGAACCCGGCCCCGTCGACGCGCTGGAGCATGATGTTCCTGGCCTCGGTCATCTGGCTCTTGTTAGGCGTCACGTGGTTCTTCGTGACCGCCTGCAGGGTGATGGTCGTGCCGCTGGACAGGTCCAGGCCGAGTCCGACCTTGAAGCTGTCGTGCCACTTGGAGGGGTTCGCGATGTTCCCGCGCAGTATCCCCGCCAGCATCGCGATGATGATCACTGCCAGGACGATGAGCAGGCGCCCCGGCCGGGAGGTTGTCGTCGATGGAGCCACGTGTCGGCAGTCCTTCAGGTGATCCGCGCGACCTCTGCCGCTAGG
>JBOHCO010000315.1:0-4567 GCA_050698895.1 Streptosporangiaceae bacterium | reverse complement strand
CAGGTCACCCGGCGGTGGCAGGCGGCCGACCCACTGCTGCCCTGGCCGGCCCTGCCGACGGGCTGCGGCCCGGTGCTGATCGGGGCCGGGCCGCAGGGCGGGCTGGCCGCGGCCGGGACCTGCGAGCACTGGGCCGGCGAGCCCGGCTCGCTGGAGCTGGCCTGGGGCGCGGCCCGCCGGTTCCGGCTGACCGCCTGCGTGGCCGGCCCGGACGTGGCCGACGGGCTGGACCGGCTGCTGGCCCGGTGGCGAGATCACCTGGCCGAGGTGCCCGGCACCGGCGAGCCGGACACGGCCGCCGTCGTCACCTGGCCCAGCCGGGACATCGGCGGGATCGCCGCCCTGCGCCGGCGCGGGCTGACGCCGACCGAGGTGATCGCGGCCCGCCCCGCCGGCCAGGCCAGCGCCAGGCGGGCCGAGCCCGCCCCCGTGCCCAGCGCCGACGGGGCCAGGCTGGCCGATGTGCTGAGCCTGGACGAGCTGCGGATCAGGCGGGCCGAGCCCGCCGACCTGGACGTCGTCACGCGGCTGGGCCTGCGCGTGGTCCGCTACGACGCGCAGGTCAGCAGCGCGACCGAGCGGCTGGGCACCGAGGCCGCGCTGGAGTGCGAGGCGGCCGGCTGGCTGGCCAGCGCGGCACCCTGGACCTGGCTGGCCGAGCGCCGCGGCCGGCCGGTGGGCCTGCTGTCGGCCGAGCGCCCGCCGTCCGCCGCCTGGATCGCCCCGCTGACCGCCGCCGGGCCCGTGGCCTACGTGATGCTGATGTTCGTCGAGCCCGGCGAGCGCGGGCGCGGGGTCGGGGCCGCGCTGGCGGCGCACTTCCACCGGGAGGCCGACGCGTCCGGGGTCGGGGTCACCCTGCTGCATCACGGGGTGCTCAACCCGCTGTCCGCGCCGTTCTGGAATCGCCAGGGCTACCGGCCGCTGTGGACCATGTGGGAGGCCACGCCCGCCCGCGCCATCCGCTGAGCAGCACCATTCCTTTCGCTCGACCGCGGTGCGACACTGACGGCTGGGTCCACGACACGTGCCCGCCGGACTGGGACTAGGCGGGACTAAGTCCTTCGGGGACTAGGCCTTGCAGGGACTAGGCCTTGCGGGCCCGGCTCGGGGCCACCCGGGGCGGCTCCCCCGGCTGCTTCGGGTAGACCGGCGGCCACGGCGCGTCGAGCAGGCCGCTGGCCAGGTCACGCTCGCTCATGGCCAGCAGCGGCTCCAGCGACTGCGGCGCCTCGTTCATGCCCAGCCACGGGTCGCCGACGGCCTCCAGCCGGCCGGGCAGCGAGGCGAGCGTGAACTGATCAGGGTGGATGTCGTCCAGCTCCGCCCAGCTGATCGGCGTCGAGACCTGCGCGCCGGGCCGGGCCCGCACCGACCAGGCCCCGAACACCGTCTTGTGCGGGGCGTTCTGGTTGTAGTCGATGAGCACCCGCTGGCCGCGCTCCTCTTTCCACCAGGCGGCCGTGATCAGGTCAGGCCGGCGCCGCTCCAGCTCGCGGGCCAGCGCCACGGCGGCCGCCCGCACCTGATAGGAGTCCCAGCGCGGCCATAGGCGCACGTAAACATGGAGGCCGCGGTTGCCGGTGGTCTTGGGGAACCCGGTCAGGCCCAGCTCGGACAGCAAGGTTTCCAGCTCCCGGCCGGCGGCCCGGATCTGCGCGAACTCGACGCCGGGCGTCGGGTCCAGGTCGAGCCGCAGCTCGTCGGTGTGATCAGGATCGTCGGCCAGGTAGGGCCAGACGTGAAAGCCCAGGCAGCCCAGGTTGACCGCCCACAGGACGTGGTCGGTGTCCGCGGCGACCAGCGCCTGGGAGGTGGTGCCGTTAGGCGTGGACACGGTCGTGGTCTGAAGCCAGTCAGGCCTGCTAGCCGGGACCCGTTTCTGAAAAAAAGAAGGGCCCGCCGCGCCCTCGGGAAAACGCTGGAGCAGGACGGGCCGGCCGCCCATGGTGCGCATCAGCGGGCCGGCCACGCGCAGGTAGTGCTCGGCCAGGTCGGCCTTGGTCTCGCCGCGCTCGGGGAACAGCACCTTGTCCGGGTGCGTGATCAGGTCACGGGTCACCCTCGATCACCTACCCTCACCGGCCGGCGGCCACCCGCCGCTGCACGCCCTCCCGCCACCCGTCACCGGGCCGGGCCGACTCGATCCACCAGGTGGCCCCGGCCTCCTGGTAGGGCCGGATGAGCTCCGGCACGGCGGCCGGGGCGTCGGCCGCCTCGGCCCAGACGACCAGGTCCGCGCCGGGCGCTTCGCGCTTCTTGCTGTTATCACCCGGCTCGGACTCGCGAATGGCCGCGATCCTGGCCCCCACCTCGGCGATGTCCTCGGGCGACACGGTGGCCAGCCGCCCGCCGGAGTAGCGGATCGGCACCATGCCGTCCCAGCGGGCGGCCCGGTCGACGGTGCGGGTGGCGGGCAGGATGCCGCCGACCCAGACGGGGATCCGCGGCTGCTGCACGGGCGGCGGCGTGAACCGCACCGGGTCGACGGTGAAGTGCTGGCCGGAGTAGGAGAAGCGCTCGCCGGTCCGCAGCCCGGCCAGCACGTCCAGGCCCTCGTCCAGCAGGTCGGCCCGCTCCCGTGCGCCCTGCGGCTCGTGGAAGATGCCGAAGTCGGCGTAGGCCGGCGAGCCGATGCCCACGCCGAGGATCACCCGCCCGCCGCTGAGCCGGTCCAGCGTGGTCGTCTGCCGGGCCAGCTGCCAGGGCCGCCGCCGGGGCACCGGGGTGATCATGGTGCCGAGCTTGATCCGCGAGGTCCGGGCGGCCACCACGCCCAGCACCAGCCACGGATCGGCGATGGGCGGGCCGTCGCCGCTGTCGGAGAACACGATGTGGTCCCAGAGGAAGTAGCCGTCGAAGCCGGCCTGCTCGGCCGCGACGCCGAGCTCGATCAGCCCGGCCGGATCCTCGGCGAAGTTGGGGACGGCGATCCCGCGCAGTATTCCTGACATGCCTCGCTCCTCCAGCGCTCCCGCGTGCCCGCGTGCCCGCGCCCACCATGATCGCCGGAAATCGCGGCGGCCGGGCGGCCGGAGCCGGGAATGATCCGGGCCAGTCGTTAGTTGCCACATAGCAACTAACGTGTCTAGCCTGGTGACAGGGCGTGCCCAGTCCCGCGCCCGCCGCCCAGCATCCCAGCACCAAGGAAGGACTCTCGTGCCGTCCTCTGCCCGTCCCGAGCCAGGCCAGTCGTCCGCGCTCGAGGAGCAGGGCGGCGGGCCCGGTTCCGCCGCCGTAGCCCGGCGCCATCGCCAGGTCGGCTCCGGCTACAAGTGGATCGCCCTGTCCAACACCACCATCGGCATGCTCATGGCCACGGTGAACAGCTCGATCATGCTGATCGCGCTGCCCGACATCTTCCGCGGCATCGGGGTCAACCCGCTGCAGCCCGGCAACACCGGGCTGCTGCTGTGGCTGCTGATGGGCTACCTGGTGGTGACGGCCGTCCTGGTGGTGAGCTTCGGGCGGCTGGGCGACATCTTCGGCCGGGTGCGGATGTTCAACCTGGGCTTCGCCATCTTCGCGGCGTTCTCGGTGCTGCTGTCGGTGACCTGGCTGCACGGCACCAGCGCGGCCTGGTGGCTGATCGCCATGCGGATCTTCCAGGGCGTGGGCGGGGCCATGCTGATGGCCAACTCCAGCGCCATCCTCACCGACGCCTTCCCGACCGACCAGCGCGGCCTGGCCCTGGGGCTGAACCAGGTCGCCGCGATCGCCGGGTCGTTCATCGGGCTGGTGCTCGGCGGCCTGCTCGGGCCGGTCGACTGGCGGCTGGTGTTCCTGATCTCGGTGCCGTTCGGCGTGCTGGGCACCATCTGGTCCTACCTCAAGCTGCGCGAGCTGGGCATCCGCAAGGCCGCGCACCTGGACTGGTGGGGCAACGTCACCTTCGGCGCCGGCCTGATCGCGGTGCTGGTCGGGATCACCTACGGCATCCAGCCCTACGGCGGCCACACCATGGGCTGGACCAGCCCGCTGGTCATGACGCTCATCGGCGGCGGCCTGGCCGGGCTGGTCATCTTCTCGGTCATCGAGACCAAGGTGGCCGAGCCGATGTTCCGGCTCAGCCTGTTCAAGATCCGCGCCTTCACCGCGGGCAACCTGGCCAGCTTGCTGTCCAGCCTGGGCCGGGGCGGCCTGATGTTCATCCTGATCATCTGGCTTCAGGGCATCTACCTGCCGATCCACGGCTATGGCTTCAGCCAGACCCCGCTGTGGGCGGGCATCGCCATGCTGCCGCTGACGGCGGGCTTCCTGGTCGCCGGGCCGCTGTCGGGCTACCTGTCCGACCGCTTCGGCGCCCGGTCGTTCGCCACCGGCGGCATGATCGTGGCCGCGGCCTCGTTCCTGCTGCTGGAGCAGCTGCCGGTCAACTTCGCCTACTGGGAGTTCGCCGGCATCCTGCTGCTCAACGGCATCGGCATGGGCCTGTTCGCGTCGCCCAACCGGGCCGGCATCATGAACAGCCTGCCGCCCGACCAGCGCGGCGTGGGCGCTGGCATGAGCGCCACGTTCCAGAACTCGGCCATGGTGCTGTCCATCGGGATCTTCTTCTCGCTGATCG
>JBOHCO010000314.1:0-1513 GCA_050698895.1 Streptosporangiaceae bacterium | reverse complement strand
CGCTGGCCGGGGCCGTGCTGGCCGGGTCGGCGACTGCGCTCCTGGCCGGCGACCCGCGGCCGGTGCTCGCGGCGGCCGGCATGCTGACCATCCTCTGCGCGGGCGTCGCCTGGCTGGCCGCGCTGCGCAAGGAGGACGGGGCCAGCGTCGCCGTCGCCCTGCTGGGCCGCTAGCGCGCCCGCCGCGGCAGCCCGCGCGGCGCCCGCGCAGGGCGGTTCTCGTGATCCGGCGGTCGCGACAAGCCGCCCAGCAATTGACCGCCGGTCATTGGCACGCCAATGGGGCCCGCACCCACCGGACGCCTTCCAAAAGGCGCTGCAACGGGCGGATGCACGTGCACCAGGTACGGCAAATATTGTTATTTAATAGCCATCAACCAATGCGCAATGAGCGGCTACGATGTGCTTTACCCAGAAGCGCCCAGGTCTACTGGCCTTCGCGCGGAAGGGTCCCGTCAGACTGAATTGCCGTGCAGTATCCGATGCCGCCGTTCTGGGGAGAGAACGGCAGCAGAAGGAGGCACATAGCTCATGACGCTCAGCGTCCGGCCGCAGGCGCACCTGCCGGCCAGGCTTCCGGACCGGGGGCACGCCTGATGGCCGCGGCAGGCGGCGCGGGGGAGGCGCCGCTCGGCTGGGCCATTCGCGGCGCCGAGGTGGCCGCCGAGCTGAACCGGACAGCCGGCGCCCTGCGCGGTCACCTGGGGCTGATCGAGCGGGAGTGCGCCAGCCTGCGCAGCCAGCTGCGCCGCAGGCCAGCCCGGCATCGCCTGGGGCCGCCGCCCACCGACCTGGCCGATCAGCTCATGATGGCCGCCGCCGCGGCGCGGCGTCGGCTGGACGTCGTCGAGCACCAGTGCGACGACGTGGTGATCAAGGCCCGGCGGGTGCAGCAGCCCGCCCTGGCCGCCGCGACCGCGGATCACGTCGGCGAGCTCGCGGCCGACCTGGACCAGCAGGCCACCTCCGCCCGTGCCCGCCTCGGCGAGGTCGAGCGGGAGTGCGAGGGCCTGCGGGCCCAGCTGGACCAGTTGCTGGCCCAGGAACGGCTCGGCCGGCCGGATCCGGCCGATCAGGGAAGCCTGCTGAGCGACGCGGCGGGCAGCGGCGCCTAAGAGCGACCCGAGGTCGGCCCGGCGGCTGCGTGAGCGGATAGTCGCGGCGTCGAGCGACCGCGACCTAACTTCGACATAAGGGCGCGGCTCCGCGACCGCTATATGGCCATCCCGACCCTGGAGGAAAGGCCTTCCCGGCCGCAGGAATCGGGCCAATACTGACGCGCCATTCAAGGGCCTCGTGTTGCATTAACATGAGAATGCAATCGTGTTCTTTACTAAGACATTACTATTCCAAGACCATCGCTTGACCATGTGCGCTCGTCCAAGGGTCGATAGTCAGCGGCGGTCACCGGCGAACGGCAGGCCACGACCGTCCCGGCGGGGACACTGGCGGCCTGCGCGTTCTCCGGGACCCGGAGGTGAGACACATGGCAAGCTCCCGACGGCCAGCCGGCC
>JBOHCO010000313.1:0-2262 GCA_050698895.1 Streptosporangiaceae bacterium | reverse complement strand
CCGCGTTCATCGAGGCAACCAAGCGGGTCACGCGAATCCCGGTCAAGTTCCGGGGCGTGGTCAGCACCCGGGGGGTCGTCGCCCTGAACAACTCGAAGTCCCGGCACGGCTCGATCAGGACCGGGGCAGGCCGGTTCGCGGTGCGGTTTATCCGGAGCCACCAGCACGCCAAGGTCCTGAACCGGCGGATCTGCCGGATCGAGTTCACCGATCACGTCGTGTTCCGGGTGCGCCCCGGCCACAGCACCGGCGCCTTCCACGGCGCCACCGGCAACGGCGTCGTGCGGGTCAGGTTCGTGTTCAACCTCCCGCACAAGGCCGACGGCAAGTGCAACTTCAGCAACAGCGCCAAGCCGCGCAAGCACGGCGTCCGGATCTCGTTCACGGCCGTGGTGCCTCATCTCACGGTCCGCTAGCTCCGGTCCGCTAGGTGCGGTCCCCTAGCTCCGGTCCGCTAGGTGCGGTCCGCTAGCTCCGGTCCGCTAGCTCCGGTCCGTGCGCTCGCGCGGGCCGCGCTAGCGGTCGCCGAGGCGGCGCGGCGTGTTCACCTTGTCCGGCGCCACGACCAGGATGATCCGGCCGTGCGGGCCCACCGGCGCCCGGAACTCGTGGCCCGTGTAGCGGTGGGACACCTCGTCGATGTGGTCGCGGGCCTCGCGGCCGTCGATCGTGCGTGCCACGTGGCCCCGGACCTCGGCCCAGTCCTGGCCGTCGGTGGCCGAGTGAATCAGCACCGTCACCCGGGGGTCGCGGCGCAGGTTCCTGGACTTCTGCCGCTGCGGCTCGGTGTTCACCAGCACGTTCTCGCCGTCGTGGTCGATCCAGGCCAGCTGGGCCTGTGGCTGCCCGTCGGGCATCAGCGTTACCACCGTGGCCAGGTTCTTGCCCTTGGCCAGCCGGGCGACATCCTCGTCGAGCGCCATCGCGGTACCTCCTGCGTGCGGTCTGCTGGCGACATTCTGCTGGGCGCGGCCGCCACCCGGCCTACCGGGGCGGGCCGCGACCCGGCTGACCGGGGCCGCCTCAGCGGATCAGGCCATGGACCCGGTGCGGGCTGACCCGGATCTCCGGTGCCGCCAGTCCGGCCCAGTCCGCCTCGCGGATCTCGCGCATCGCCCGCTTCCGGGTCGGCCCGTCCATCCGGTCCAGGAACAAGACGCCGTCCAGGTGGTCGGCCTCGTGCTGGAGGCAGCGGGCCAGCTGGCTGTCCCCGACCACCCGCAGCGGCCGTCCGTCCGCGTCGACCCCGGTCGCGACCGTGTTCAGCCGCCGCCTGACGTCGTAGTACAGGCCGGGGAACGACAGGCAGCCCTCCGGGCCGTCCTCCTCGGCGTCGTCGGGAAAGCCCAGCGCCGGGTTGATCAGGTGGCCGCGCACGCCGTCCACGTCGAACACGAAGACCCGCAGCCCCACGCCGATCTGCGGCGCCGACAGGCCCGCGCCCTGCTGGTCGCGCAGCGTCTGGGTCAGGTCCTTGACCAGCCGGCGCAAGGGTCGGTCGAAGTCGGTGACCTCCTGCCCGGGCGTCCGGAGCACCGGGTCGCCGAACAGGCGGACTGGGCGGACAGTCATGCGGATTCCCCTCATCCAGCCGGTAATCCAGGCCGGTCATCCAGCCGGGCGGATCGTCCGCCGATGAGCTACGATACTTTGCAAATAATTACTTTGCAAAGCTAGGCGACCGAGCCGGGGTGGGCCAGCCGGGACGCGCGGATTCGGCGCGATGTCCCAGGGCGAGCCGGCGAAGCCGGCCGATGAGCCGGGGGGAGGTCAGCACATGATCGACGGAGGTCGCGTGGACGAGCCGGGCCGCCCGGTCGACGAGCGGGCAGATCGGCGGATGAGCGGGGCCGGCCCGTGAGCGGCAGGGTGCGTCCCGGTCCGGCGGCACCTGGCCGGCCGAGCAGCGGTCTTGGTCATCCGCTGCGGGCGGCGCTGCTCGACCTGCTCTCCCGGCAGGCCACGCTGACCTCCACGCAGGCCGCGGCCGAACTCGGCGAGAGCACCGGCGCCTGCTCGTTCCACCTGCGCCAGCTCGAGCGGTACGGCCAGATCGAGGCGGTGCCGGGCCAGCCCGGCCGGGCAAGGCCCTGGCGGCTGGTCACCGCGCGGCCGGCAGCCGGGGGCGCCGCCGGGGAGGCCGGCGACGAGTTCGGGGAACTGGCCAGGGAACTGGAGAACGAGGGCTACCGGCGCTGGCTGGCGGGCCGGGACACGGCTCCGCCGGGGTGGCACGACGAGGCGTTCAGCACGGTGCTGCAC
>JBOHCO010000312.1:0-1401 GCA_050698895.1 Streptosporangiaceae bacterium | reverse complement strand
TGTTCAGCCCGGACGCGCTGCGCCGGGCGGTGGCGGCCGAGGACCTGGCCGCGCTGACCACGGTGCCGGGGATCGGGCGCAAGGGCGCGCAGCGGATCGTGCTGGAGCTGGCTGGCCGGCTGGGCTCACCGGTGGGCGAGCCGCAGCTGGCGGCGGGCGGCGCGGCGGGCGGCGCGGCGCGGCTGGCCCCGTGGCGGGAGCAGGTGCAGGCCGGCCTGGTCAGCCTGGGCTGGCAGGCCAGGGAGGCCGACCAGGCCATCACGATCATCGAGCCCGAGCTGGCCAACGGCGGCGGTGAGGTGGACGTGGCGGCCGCGCTGCGGGCGGCCCTGCGGATCCTGGGCCGGTCATGACGGTGCCGTTCAGGGGGGACGACCCCCCTAGCCCCCCCGCGCCGCCTGCCGGCGGCAGGAGCGAGCCGTTCAGGGGGGACGACCCCCCCAGTCCCCCCGCGCCGCCTGCCGACGCGCAGGACCGGGTGGTGTCGCCGCTGGCGGACGAGGACGACCGGGACGTTGAGGGCGCGCTGCGGCCTAAGCGGCTGGACGAGTTCGTCGGCCAGAACCGGGTGCGCGAGCAGCTCTCGCTGGTGCTGACGGGGGCGATGCGCCGCGGCCGGGCCCCGGACCACGTGCTGCTGTCCGGGCCGCCGGGGCTGGGCAAGACCACCATCGCCATGATCATCGCGGCCGAGCTGGGCATGCCGCTGCGGATCACCAGCGGCCCGGCCATCGAGCGGGCCGGCGACCTGGCCGCGGTGCTGTCCACGCTGAGCCAGGGCGAGGTCATGTTCATCGACGAGATCCACCGCGTGGCCCGGCCCGCAGAGGAGATGCTGTACCTGGCCATGGAGGACTTCCGGGTCGACGTCATGATCGGCAAGGGGCCGGGCGCGACCTCGATCCCGCTGGACATCGCCCCGTTCACCCTGGTCGGCGCGACCACCCGGGCGGGCCTGCTGCCCGCGCCGCTGCGCGACCGGTTCGGCTTCACCGCGCACCTGGACTTCTACGAGCCGGAGGAGCTGGGCGTGATCATCCGCCGGTCGGCCGGCCTGCTCGGCGTGCCCCTGCGCGACGACGGCGCCGACGAGATCGCCGGCCGGTCCCGCGGCACCCCGCGCATCACCAACCGGCTGCTGCGCCTGGTCCGCGACTACGCCGAGGTCCGCGCCGACGGCGTGGTGACCAGGGAGGTGGCCCGCGCCGCGCTCGAGCTGTACGAGGTCGACGACTCCGGCCTGGACCGCCTGGACCGGGCCGTGCTGACCGCGGTGGTCCGCCGGTTCAGCGGCGGGCCGGTGGGCCTGTCCACGCTGGCCGTGGCCGTGGGGGAGGAGGCGGAGACCGTCGAGGTGGTGGTGGAGCCGTTCCTGGTCAGGCTCGGCCTGCTGGCCAGGAC
>JBOHCO010000311.1:0-5806 GCA_050698895.1 Streptosporangiaceae bacterium | reverse complement strand
CCCAGCGGACGTGCAGCGCGGGCGGCTTGCGGAACACCAGGCCGTGCGGGGCGGCGAGCTGCTCCGGGTCGAGCCGCAGCCCCGGCAGGCGGTCCAGCAGCGCCGTGACGGCCTCGCGGGTCTCCATCCGGGCTAGCTGAGCGCCGACGCAGAAATGCGGGCCCAGCGCGAAGCCCAGGTTCTGCCGCGCGTTCGGGCGGCGGATGTCGAACCGGTCCGGCTCCGGGAACACGGCCGGGTCCCGGTTGGCCCCGGCCAGCGAGACGACGACCAGGTCGCCGCCGGAGACGTCCGCCTCCCCCAGCCGGGCGGCCGCGGTGGCGTACCGGTCCACGACGGCGGCGGCGGGCTCCAGCCGGAGCGACTCGTCCACGGCGCCGTCCAGCAGGGACCGGTCGGCGTCCAGGTCATGCACCTGATCGGGGCTGGCCAGCAGGTGCCGGACGGCGTTGCAGATCATGCCCTCGGTGGTCTCGATGCCGCCGAACAGCATGACGGCGGCGTTGGACACGACCTCGCCGACGGCCAGGCCAGCGGTCTGGGCGGCGACGGCCAGCAGCGACGACGCTCCGGGCCGCTCGATGGCGGCGAGAAGCGAGGCGCGCAGCTCGCCGAAGGCCGAGACGGCGACCGCGGGGACCTGGCCGCCGTCGGCGGCGGCGCGGCTGACCACGGATCCGCCGTCGGCCGGGGCGTTCGCGGCGGTCAAGGCGGAGACGCCGGCCACGATCGCGTCGTACCAGGCCAGCAGGACGGCCGGGTCGGTGCCGGCCAGTCCGAGCACCTCCGTCATGACGGCGACCGCCAGCGGCCCGGCCAGCCCGCGGCGCAGCTCAGCCCGCCCGGCCCCGGCCTCAGACGACCCGGCTTCAGGTGACCCGGCTCCGGCCAGGGCGGCCACCAGCCGATCGGCCTCGCTGGCGGTGAACACGGCCAGGCCGGCGCTGATGTCGCCGCGCCGCAGCGCGTGGGCGAACGGGTCGCGGTGCCGCCGGTGCTCGGGGCCGTCCAGGGACAGCATGCTGGGCCCGACAACCCGGGCGGTGGTGAACCGCGGGTCGTCGACGGTGAAGCCGTCGGGGTCGCGCAGCACCTGCTCGGCGAGGTCGCGCCGGGTCACCAGCCAGCCGCCGAGGGCCGGGAGCCAGGAGACCGGCTCGCGGGCCCGGAGCCGGGCCAGCACGGGATGCGGATCCTCGGTGAGCTGGGCGATGGTCGCCGACTCCCCGATCGGGAAGGCGCCGGACGCAGCCGGCACCTCAGCCGTCCAGCCGCTCAGTCAGCCAGCGGGGGCCGGTGACCAGTGCCCCGGCCGCCTCGCAGCGAGCCCGCAGCTCCCGGTCGGCGGTCACGACCAGCCGGCGGCCGGGCAGTTCGCGGGCCAACTCGGCGATCGAGTCATCGCCAGAACCAGGCGCGCTCACCACCCGCAGCCGCCCGGCCCCGTCCAGCCCGGCCCCGTCCAGCCCGGCGCCCTCGGGAACGGCCGCCCTGGCCTGGCCCTCGAGCACGACCACGTAGTCGGGCAGCCAGCGGGCCGGGCTCGGCAGCCCCAGCCCGGCCGGCACGCCGGTCACCCCGGCCCCGGCCAGCTCCGTCACCCCGGAAACCAGCCGCCGGGCGGCCCCGGCGCGGTCCCGCCACCAGCCGTCCGGCCGCGAGCCGACCACGTTGGCCGCGTCCACGATGACCGTCAGCGGCCGCAGCCCTTCCCGCAGCTCGGCCCAGTGCGCGGCCAGCCCGGGGTGCAGGTCCAGCTCGGCCGCCCGGTCGGCCAGCACCCAGTCGACGTCGTCGGTCTCCTCGCTGGCCGGGTAGGCCACGAACGGGGCCGCGGCCCTGGCGAAGACGGTGTGATAGGCCCAGCCGCCGTGGTCGTCGATGTAGATCCCGTGGACCATGACCGCTTCGGGCGGGACGCCGCACTCCTCGGCGGCCTCCCGCAGCGCCGCTTCCACCGGGGTCTCGTGGCTGTCGGCCGCGCCGCCCGGCAGTCCCCACGTGCCGCCGTGGTGACTCCACGCCACCCGGCGCTGGAGCAGTATCTGGCTGTCACCGGGCTTTCCGGCGTAGGCCAGCAGCCCGGCCGCGCCGTATTTGCCCCAGTGCCGGTGCCCCAGGGAACAGCGGACCCATCCGTTGCCATCGCGACTAGCCATCGAGGCCGACGATAGCCTGAACCCATGCCAGAGCAGATGATCGCCGCCTCCCTGACCCGGCTTCGCCAGCAGCGGACCGCGCCGCTGATCCTCGAACTCGACCTGACCGACGGGGTGACCGAGATCCGGCCGGCCGATCCGGTGTCGGCCGTGATGGCCCGGCACCGGCTGGTCCTGGCCGACGTGCTGGACGGGCTGCACCGGGCCAGCCGCGACAGCCGGGTCCGGGCCCTGGTGGTCAAGGTGGGCGGCCGCCCTATCGGCCTCGGTATTGTCCAGGAGCTGCGCCAGGCCATCCGCGAGTTCGCCGAGGCGGGCAAGGCCACGGTGGCCTGGGCCGAGTCGTTCGGCGAGTTCTCGGCCGCCAACGTGGCCTACTACCTGGCCACCGCGTTCGACACCATCTGCCTTCAGCCCTCGGGTGATCTCGGGCTGACCGGCCTCGCCGTGGAGCGCATCTTCCTGCGCGGCGCGCTCGACAAGCTCGGGGCTGACTTCCAGGTCGGCAAGCGGCACGAGTACAAGAGCGCCGCCGAGCAGCTGACCGAGCACGGCTTCTCCGCCCCGGCCAGGGAGGAGACCGAGCGGATGACCGCCTCGGTCACCGAGCAGCTGGCCAGCGCCATCGCCGAGTGCCGCGGCCTCACCCCCGGGCAGGTGGGCGAGCTCATCGACCGCGGGCCGTTCCTGGCCGGCCAGGCCCTGGACGCCGGCCTGGTCGACACGCTGGGCTACCGCGATGAGGTCTACGCCGACGTTCGGCAGAAGTTTGGCAGCACAGCCGCGTCGGCCGGCCCGCCCGCGGGCCGGGCGAGGCAGCAGGCGGGCGAAGGCGCGACGCTGCTCTACCTGACCCGCTACCAGCGCAGCCGGGCTCTGGCCGAGCGGGCCCGCAAGCTGCCGGTCCGCCGCGAGTCCGGCGTGGCGCTGATCTACGCCACCGGACCGATCCGGCGCGGCCGCAGCGGCCGCGGCCCGCTGTCGGGCGGCGCCATGGGCTCGGACACCATCTCCGCCGCCCTCCGCACGGCCACCGCCGACGACCAGGCCAAGGCCATCGTGCTGCGGGTGAACAGCCCCGGCGGCTCCTACGTGGCCTCGGACACCATCTGGCGCGAGGTCGTCCGGGCCCGCGCGGCGGGCAAGCCCGTGGTGGTGTCGATGAGCGACGTGGCCGCCTCCGGCGGTTACTACATCGCGATGGCCGCCGACGTCATCGTGGCCCAGCCCGGCACGATCACCGGCTCCATCGGCGTGCTGGAGGGCAAGGCCGTGCTCGGCGAGGCCCTCGGCCGGGCCGGGGTGAGCAGCGACTCGATCATCCAGGGCGCCCACGCGGCGATGTTCTCCCAGCTCAGGCCGTTCACTGAGGACGAGTGGGCGCTGATCAGCCAGCACCTTGACCACATCTACGCCGACTTCACCGGCAAGGTCGCCGAGGGCCGCCGGATGACCCCCGAGCGGGTCCACGAGCTGGCCAGGGGCCGGGTCTGGACCGGCGCCGACGCGCTGGCCAACGGCCTGGTCGACGAGCTGGGCGGGCTGGACGAGGCGGCCGCCATCGCCCGCCGACGGGCCGGCCTGCCCGAGCGGGCGCCGCTACGCGTCTACCCGCGGGTCAGCCCGATCGACCGGCTCCGCCCGGCCGGATCCAGCGAGAGCCACGGCGCCGCGGCGGCCAGCCTGCTCGCCGACGGCTGGGGCCCGGCCTGGCGGCTCGCGGCGCGCGCCGGGCTGGCATCGTACGGACCGCTCACGCTGCCCGGCAACTGGACATTCGAATGACTCAGCAACGGTGCCGTCCCGGGGGGCCACCCCCCGGACCCCCCAGCGAGAAACAAATGGCGCCCGGCCACATCGACGGCCCGTTCGCCGATGCCATCGGGGCCTGGGCCGCGGGCGTCACCCTACTGACCGTGGCCGACGGACGGGATGACATCGGCACCACCGTCAGCGCGTTCTGCCCCGTCTCGACCCACCCCCCGCTGGTCCTGGTCTCGCTGATGGCCGAGTCCTATCCCGCGGAGGTGCTCGGCCGGCTGGACACCTTCGCCGTCACGCTGCTCGCGGCCGGGCAGCGTCGGCTCGCGGGCCGGTTCGCCGCGTCCGGGCGGCCGGGGGCCCGGCTGCTGCTCGACGGGGTCGCGCACCACCGCGGCCCGGCGTCCGGGGCGCTGATCGCCGACGACGGCCTGGCCGCCCTGGAGTGCCAGGTCCGGCAGCGGGTCCCGGCCGGCGATCACCTGCTGCTGGTGGCCGGCGTGCTGGCCGTCGCCTACGTCGCTCCGGACGGCGCCCCGCTGATCCGCTTCCGCGGCGGCTACCCGGCCCTGGGCTGACCCAGGCGGCGGGCTGACCCGGGCGGCGGGCTGACCCGGGCGGTCAGGAGTTCAGGTAGGCCAGCACCGCCAGCACCCGCCGGTTGTCGTCGTCCGAGGGTGACAGGCCGAGCTTGGTGAAGATGCTGGTGCTGTGCTTGCTGACGGCCTTCTCGCTAACAAACAACCGCTGCGCGATCGCGCTGTTCGACCGGCCCTCGGCCATCAGCTCCAGCACCTCGCGCTCACGCGGTGACAGCAGGCCCATCGGCCCGTCCGCCCCGCGCCGCCCCAGCAGCTTGCCCACCACCTCGGCGTCCATCATCGTGCCGCCCGCCGCGACCGCGCGCACCGCGTCGACGAACTGGTCATCGGTGAACACCCGGTCCTTGAGCAGGTAGCCCACGCCGCCGGCCTGGTCGGCCAGCAGCTCGGCCGCGTAGAGCTGCTCCACGTACTGCGACAGCACCAGCACCGGCAGGCCCGGCACCCGGGCCCTGGCCGCCAGCGCCGCCCGCAGTCCGTCGTCGGTGAACGTGGGCGGCAGCCGCACGTCCACCACCGAGACGTCGGGCCGGAACTCCAGCAGGGCCTCCAGCAGGCCCGGCGCGCTGTCCACCGCGGCGGCGATCTCGAACCCGTGCGCGTCGAGCAGCCGGGCCAGCCCGTCTCTCAGCAGGAACTGGTCCTCGGCGATGACGACGCGCATGGCACCTCCATGACCACCATGGTCGGTCCGCCGACCGGGCTGCTCACCGCCACGATGCCATCGAACGCCGCGAGCCGCCTCTCGACGCCGGCCAGCCCGGTGCCGCGGGCGGGATCCGCCCCGCCCACCCCGAAGTCGGTCACCGTGATCCGCAGCAGGTCATCCCGGTGCGAGGCCCAGACCTGCCCGGCGCGGGCCCCCGAGTGCTTGACCGCGTTGGTGAGCACCTCAGCGACAGCGAAGTAACAAGCGGTCTCGATGGGCGCGGGCAGCCGGTCGGGCAGGTCGATCTCCGCCCTGATCTTCATCGGGGTGTCCAGGGCCAGCGCGCGCAGCGCGTCCCCCAGCCCGCGGTCGGCCAGCACCGGGGGATGCACGCCGCGGACCAGCTCGCGCAGCTCGGTGAGGGCCCGCGCCGAGGTCTCCCGCGCCTCGGCGACCAGGGCCAGGGCCGCCTCCGGGCTGACCGGGATGAGCTTCTCCGCCGCCCGCAGGTTCATGCCCAGCGCGACCAGCCGGACCTGCGCCCCGTCGTGCAGGTCCCGCTCCAGCCGCCGCAGGTCCGCCGCGGCCGTGTCCACGACCACCGCCCGGCTCTCGGTCAGCCGCTGCACCCGCCG
>JBOHCO010000310.1:0-3521 GCA_050698895.1 Streptosporangiaceae bacterium | reverse complement strand
GTCCTGGCCAGCGGGCGGCCCGGGCTGGCGGCCGGTGTCGTGGCCGCCGGCCTCGTCCTCGTCGGGCCTGGCTTCCGTCTCGCCCGCCGCCGCCAGCGCCTCGATACCGCGCGCGGCCATCGGGCGGGCCACCAGGTAGCCCTGGCCCAGGCCGCAGCCCATGGCCCGCAGCAGTTCCAGCTGCTCGGGTCGCTCGATGCCCTCGGCCACGACCTCGATGCCCAGGTCGTGACCGACCTGAACGATCGTCCTGGTCAGCAGGGCCAGCGTCCCGTCGGTACCGAGCCCGGCCACGAACGAAGGATCGATCTTGATGATGTCGACCGGCAGTTCGCGCAGGTAGGCCAGGGATGCGTAGCCGGTGCCGAAGTCGTCGATGGCCAGCCGGATGCCGCGCTGCCGGAGCTGGGCCAGGCCCTCCACCATCGGGCCGGCCCCCTCGACCAGGACATGCTCGGTGACCTCCAGGGTCAGCGCGTGCTCGGGCAGCCCGCTGGCCTCCAGGGCGGCCAGCACCGACTCGGTGAACCGGGCCGCGCTGACCTGCCGCAGCGAGAAGTTGACCGACAGCCCGATCTCCCAGCCCGACGCCCGCCAGGCCGCCACCTGAGCGCACGCTTCGCGCAGCACCCAGTCGCCCAGCGGCACGATCAGCCCCGAGTCCTCGGCCACGCCCAGGAACTCGCCCGGCGGCACCGGCTGCCCGGCCGGGGACCACCGGATCAGCGCCTCCACCCCGGTGACCCGGGAGGTGGCCAGCTCCACCAGCGGCTGGTACTCGATGCCCAGTGATCCGTCGGTGATGGCCCGCCGCAGCTCCGCCGACAGCTCCAGGCGGCGCACCGCCGCCGCGTGCATGTGCGCGGCGAACACCTCGACGCGCCCGCCCCCGGCCTCCTTGGCCCGCGACATGGCTACATCGGCGTTGCGGAGCAGGTGCCCGGTCCCGTCCGGCGCGGAAAGCGCGACCCCGACGCTGGCCGTCAGCGGAATATCGCGACCCGCGACCCCGAATGGCTCGGCGGCAATTCCTACGGCCAGGCGCTCGGCAATATCGATAACTTCCTGTGAACTCGTGGCATCAGCGATAAGAACGGCGAATTCATCTCCGCCCCACCGCGCCACCATCTCCTGCGAAGGGACCACGGCCCGCAGCCGCCGCGCCGCCTGGGCCAGCAGCAAATCGCCCGCACCGTGGCCGACCGTGTCGTTGACGGCGGTGAAGCCGTCCAGGTCCAGGAAGATGGCCGCCACCGGCGAGCCCGACCCGGCCGCCGCGGTGAGCAGCTCCTTGGTCCGCTCCTCCAGGTAGGCCCGGTTCGGCAGCCCGGTGACGCCGTCGTGGAAGGTCAGGTGGGTGACCCGCTTGCGCAGCGCCACCGCGTCGCTGACGTCCCGCGCCGTCACCAGCAGCCGGTCCGGCGCCCCCGGCTCGGAGTACCGGGAGATCGTCGACTCCACGTGCCGCCAGGTGCTGTCGGCCGCGCGCACCCGGCAGGCGAACCGGGCCAGCCCCGAGGAGCCATCGCCCGCGCCCAGCGCCACCCGGGTGCCGCTGGCCCGGTCCTCCGGGTGGACCAGGTCGGCCAGCGAAGTGCCCGTGAGCTGGTCGGGCGAGTAGCCGAAGTGCACCACCGCCGGGCTCGCGTACTCGATCGTGCCGTCGCGATCGCAGACCAGCACCGCGTCGCTGGTCCGGTCGGCCAGCTCGCTGAACTGCCGGCTCGCCTCCCTGGACAGCGCCGAGGCCGCGGCCTCGTGCCGGAACAGCCCGGCCAGCCGGGCCACCAGCGCCAGCACGATCGCCGTGGCCGCCACGATGATCACCGGCTGGGTCGGGCTGCCCGCCAGCGACCGGATCAGCGTGGCCAGCAGGGCCACGGCGGCGGCGCCGATGGCCGCGTAGGCCGGCAGCCGGGACTCGGGCAGCTCGTCCCGGCGGGCCCGGTCGGTCCCGGCCAGGCGGGCCAGCGCCGCCGGGATCGCGCCCAGCACGCAGACGCCCAGCAGCCAGGCCAGCTGCGCCGCCCAGCCCGGGTACAGGTTGTTCGCGCGGGCGCCCACGGCCAGGAAGTCACCGGCCGTCGTGAGCAGCAGCGCCCCGCAGGGGATGAGGGCCCGCCAGCCCGCTCGGGCGGCGAACGGGAGCACGCCCGCCAGCACCGCCAGGTCGGCCAGCGGGTGGATGAGGTCCACGGTGAAGGTTCCCGCGCCCACGTCGGCCGTGGTGTACGCGCCCGCCAGCACCGTGACCCAGGCCAGGAGGAACAGCGAGGCCGCCAGCAGGCAGGCATCGGCCAGCGAGTGCACGCCCGCCCGGGCCAGCCTGAGCTGCACGAACGCGGCCAGCCCGCGCACCGGCCGGGGTGAGGCGAGCACCACGATGCCGATCACCAGCGGCGGCAGCGCGGCCAGGGTGAGCAGGCCCGCCGGGGTCAGCGGCACCGCCGCGCCGACCGGTCCGCCGGCCAGGTCCCTGGCGATGAACGCGCCGCCCCACAGCAGCGCCGCGATCGCCAGCCATCGCCGGGCCCGCCGGTCCGCATCGGGCGGCGGGCGGCCGCCCACCAGCGCCGCGACCGCGCCAGCGCCCGCGAGCGAGCCGATGGCCGTCCAGATCGAGGCAGCCAGGCTCATCGCGCGTCACCGGCTGACTCAGCGCACACCCAGCCTCCTCATCGGCCCGTCGGAAAGCCGGGCGCAGGGATCCCGGCGGACAGCCCTGACCGCCTGCCCTGCGCCATAACTGTGCCCGCCGCTCTTCATTGAGCTCTGCGAAACACCATCGCCAGAAACGTCCATCCCGTCATACCAGGCGAACCTGAACCCGGCCCGGGCGCGAACGCGATCTCGCAATCAGCGATACCCCTTAACTCTAAGTGCTGGAGGTCACGCTTCGATTGAGGAAGGGCGTCCGCGCGGAGACAACTTGCGAGTATCGAGTTAATGCTGAGGTCAGTGAACGCTGTTGTTCACACCCGCGAGCAGCCGCTCACGGTCGGCCTCGGCGGCCGCCTCGGACCCCGGTCGCGGCGCGGGCCCAGTGGTGCGGTGCTCCCCGGCTGGGGGCACCGCTGGGAGCTCAGTTGGCTGCTCAGTTTTTGCTACACAATTTTGCTACACAGCTTGCTGCGCAGTCTGGAGTTCAGTGGGGAGCACTGCCAGCCGCGGGAACAGCGGTCGTGGTGGGGGGACCACCCCGTCGGATCCGCCGCAGGCAACGTCAATGCTAGCCGCCAGGTCCGGCACAAATGGCGCAAGCGCGCCGGCCAGCTCCCGGCAGGCGTCCAGCAGCCGGCTCAGCGCCAGGTCACGCCAGGCCGCCGCGGTCGCGTCGCCCGCCCTGGCCGCACTGGCCAGCCGCCATGGCTCGCTGAGCTCGGCGTACCGGTTGGCCCGGTCCACGATCGCCCAGATCGCCGCGAGGGCGGCCCGGAAGTCATAGTCCTCCAGCGCGGCCCGGACCAGCCCGGGGGTCTTCTCGATGGCGTCGCCCAGGGCGGCCGCGGCCTCCGCCGCCG
>JBOHCO010000309.1:0-2452 GCA_050698895.1 Streptosporangiaceae bacterium | reverse complement strand
CCCCCGAGCCGGCCGCCGGCGGCGCGTCCACCGCGATGGTCGGGATGCTCGCGCTCTGCGCCTGCTTGAACGGCCGGATGAACAGGTCCGGGAACAGGGTGGCCAGCGCGATGCCGTTCTTGGACGTCTGCTCCGCGGCCTGGAACAGCTGGACCTGCTGCGAGCCGCTGGCCGTCGGCGGCGCGGTGTTGGTCAGCGTGACCCCGGTCGCCTTGGCCGCCGCCGCGGCGCCCAGCGACATCTCCTGGGCGAAGTTCTCCGACGTCGTGTCGTAGACGAACGCGATGCGCACGCTCGAGGCGTTGGTCGTCGACGCCGAGGACGATGACGAGGCCGACGAGCCGGAGCCCGTGCTCGAGGATGAGCCGCAGGCGGCCAGGACGACGGCCAGAGTTGCTGCCCCGAGCCCGGGGATGAGCCTGGATCTGAGCATCACTGCACTAAGCATCACTGCACTACGCATCACTGCACTCCTAGGACTAAGCGGGTTACAGGCCCAGCGACATCCGGCGCCGGCTGCGCCGCCGCCGGACGAGGTTGTCGAGCGAGACGGCGACGATGATCACGACGCCGGTGGCGAAGCTGGTCCAGTTGAGCGGGAGGTTGAAGTAGACGAGCCCGCTGTTCACCACGCCGAGCAGCAGGGCGCCGATGGCCGCCCCGGCCACCGTGGCGTTGCCGCCGGCCAGCGGGGTGCCGCCGATGACCGCGGCGGCGATGGCCTGGAGCTCGAAGCCCGTGCCGAGCTGCGGGTCGCCCGAGGAGAAGTAACCCAGCGCCAGCACCCCGGCCACCGCGGCCAGCAGCCCCATCAGCACCAGGACCTGGATCCGGACCCGCGGCAGCGAGATGCCGCTGTGGGCGGCCGCCGCCGGGTTGGAGCCGATCGACCGGACCCGGTACCCGAACGGCGTCAGCCGCAGCACGACCGTCAGCACGATCACGACCACGATCAGGCCCCAGATCCCGGTCGGGACGCCCAGCACCGACCCGCCGATGACGGTGTAGAACGAGCTGCCCACCGGCACGCTGGTGATCTGCTGCCCGCCCGACAGGGCGTCGGCCAGGCCCCGGTACATGGACTGGGTGGCCAGCGTCGCGATGATCGCCGGTATCCCGATGCCCTGCACGAACAGCGCGTTGACCGTGCCCAGCACCGCCCCGATGCCCAGCGCGATGACCGCCGTCAGCCACGGGTTCACCCCGTCCTGCTGGAGCAGCGCGGCGCTGATCACCGTCAGGCCGAGGATCGACCCCACCGAAAGGTCCAGCTCGCGCATGGCGATCAGGAACGCCATCCCGCAGGCCAGGATGGCCACGAACGCGTTCTGCTCGACCACGTCGGCGATCTGGCTGGCCGAGAAGAAGTCGTGGTGGAACAGGCTGATCACCGCGATGATCACCAGCGTCGCGATGGTGACCGGCCCGCTCTCCAGGTCGCCGATCCAGCGCCGCACGTTGTGGGACGTGCCGGCCAGGGCACCCGCCGGCTCCGCCTCGGCCCGCTCGCTCAGGTCCGCCATCGCCGCCAGTCCCAGATCGTCGACAATATTGCGAGCAATCTACGCACGCCGACTTGGGCCGTCAATACTCTTGGCGACCATATTGTCAGCAATATAGTGCGCGAAGTCGTTGACATCCGGCCCGGCTGGCGCCTAGCTTGCGGTGCGTGAGGACCGTCCGGGAGGCCGCGCTCGACGTCGCCCGCCGGCGTGGCCTGACCACCTGGTTCGGCAACCCCGGCTCGACCGAGATCCCGCTGCTGGCCGGCCTGCCCCCCGACATCCGCTACGTGCTGGCCCTGCACGAGGGCGCGGCGGCCGGCATGGCCTGCGGGTACGCCCTCGGCACCGGGCGGCCCGCGCTGGTCTCCCTGCACGCCGCGGCCGGCCTGGGCCACGCCGTGGCCACGCTGGCCACCGCCCGCACCAACCGGATCCCGCTGGTGGTCGTCGTCGGCCAGCAGGACCGGCGCCACCTGCTGGCCGAGCCGTTCCTGGCCGGGCGGCTGGACGGGCTGGCCGGGAGCTACCCGCTGGAGGTCTTCCAGCCGCCGCGGGCCCAGGACGTGCCCGGCTGCCTGGCCCAGGCCTGGCACGCCGCCGCGCTGGGCCAGGGTCCCGTGATCGTGATCGTGCCCATGGGGGACTGGGACGAGCCCGCCGGCGACGAGCCCGTGCCGGCGCCAGTCATCAGCCGCCAGGCGGAAGGCGTGGCTCCGTCAGACGTGACCGACATCGCGGATCTGCTGAACCAGTCGGTATCGCCCGTGCTGATCACCGGCCCCGGCGCGGCGTCCGAGGCGGCCTGGTCCGCGCTGGCCGTGCTGGCTGACCGGCTGGACTGCCCCGTCTACCAGGAGACCTTCCTGACCGCCCGGCCCGGTTTCCCGCAGGACCACCCGCGGTTCGCCGGCTTCCTGCCCGCCGGCCGCGCCGCGCTGCGGGCCGCG
>JBOHCO010000308.1:0-2463 GCA_050698895.1 Streptosporangiaceae bacterium | reverse complement strand
GGCCGAACTCACCTGCGGCGGCCTATGCCCGGATCTGCCAGGACGGTGACGAGAAAGCATGTTCACGGGAACAGCAGGAGAGCCTTCGTCCACTGGCGGACGGACTCGGCCGAGCTCGGCCAGGCCGCAGCCGAGGCCCGATCCCTGCTGGTCAGCCTGGTCCAGGCGGCACAGGACAGCGGTGACCTGCCGCCCGGGGATCCGGACCGGATGACGGCACTGCTCCGGGCGCTGGCCCACGGGGCGGCCGACCTGGCGCTGTCCGGGCACCTGGCCAGAGACGGCAAGGGCCACGCCGACCCAGGCGACCTGGTGGACGACCTGCTCGCCCGGCTCGCCACCCCCTGACCCGCCCCGTGCGCGGGCTGCCCCGGCCGCACGAGCCGCCGACGGGATCAGGCGTCTGCGGCCTGCCGTTCGGCCCGGTCGGCGATCTCCTCCAGGCGGCGCACCTCGGCGGGCCGCACGTTCGGGTCGGCTATCCGCGCCCTGGCCACCCGGGCCAGCACCGGCGCCGGGTCGTCTTGCACGGCGGCCAGGAACTGACGCAGCAGCGCCGACCGCAGCGCCGCGACCGCGAGCCGGATCCGGCGCGGCAGCTCATCGACATCTGAGGTGGCGATGATCACCCAGAACATGGCCACGTCCACGGCCGGCGGGCCGGCCGAGACACCACTCCAGTCGATCACCACCGGACCCGACGGCGTCAGCATGACGTTGCCGGGGTGCAGGTCCAGGTGCAGGACCCGGCCGCCGGAGCCGTGCCGCTCGGGCAGCGACGGCGGCGCGGGGATCTGGTGCAGCCGGTCGTGCAGCCCGGCCAGGGCCCGGGCGTGGCGGCGGACCAGCCACGGCCGGCTGGCCAGGTCGGCCAGCATGTCCCGGCCCTTCAGTCGCTCCATGACCAGGTCAGGGCCGTCGGCGTCGTAGATCCTGGGCACCGGGAACCCCGCCTCGGCCAGGTAGGTCATTACCTCGGCCTCGCGCTGGGTGTCGTACCCGGTCCGGCAACGGCGCAGGACCCGGTCCGGGCCTAGTGCGTAGACGTCGGCGGTCCGGCCCGCGCCGACGAGTGGCCCCGGCGCGTTCTCGGCGGCCATGACCTCACCCCTGTCACCGCGCAGCGCGCGCCGGGGCGATCCCCCGGCGCGGCGGTGCGGATGACTTTACGGGGCGGCCGCTTGGTCCCGTAATGGGTTATTCAGGCGGGCCGGATATTGGCGTTGAGATGGAAGACGTTGTCCGGGTCGTAGTGGGCCTTGATCCGGGCCAGGCGCTCGTACTTGGCCGTGCCATAACTACCCCGGACGCGGTCGTCGGCGTACTCGGCGGTGCCGTTGACATAGCCGTCGCCGCCGTCAATGGCGTGCGGCCCCAGGGCGGACCAGAACTCGCGCACCCAGCCGCGGGCCGCCGGCAACTGGCCGGCCTCGGGCGCGATGCCGAGGATGAAGGCCGCATACCGGGGTGAGCGCCCGCCGCTGAACGCGGTCTCGCCGTCGCCGACCTCGCTGTAGGCGCCGTCGAGGCGGTAGAACAGCACCGCCGACATCGGCGTGGCCTTGCGCTCGACGTGCGCGGTGACCACGTCGATCACGTCGTCGTTCAGGTCATCGAGGTAGGCGCCCTTCTCGTAGGCGTACCCGCCCCAGGCGTTGGCCTCGTCCAGCAACTGCTGGAGGGCGACGTAGGGCATGGGCGTGACCAGGTCGAACAGCGGCGGCAGCCGCCGGCGGATCTGGTCCACGGCGGCCGCGTGCTCGGCGCCGGAGTGCCCGTCCGCGGACCCGAACCCGGTCAGCAGCAGCGCGTAGCCCGGCGTGAGCTGGTACTCAGGCGGCACGAACGGCGCCGGCGGCGCGTTCACCGCGGCCGTGACCGCGGCCAGGTCGTGCGGCAGCGCGGGGATGAGCTCGCGGGCCAGGCGCATCACCTCCGGGCCATGGTCCAGGCCCCAGAAGAACATCCCGAACTGCACCATCGGGTCGACCTGGTGCAGCCGGAAGTCGAAGCTGGTGACCACGCCGAAATTGCCCCCGCCGCCGCGGATGGCCCAGAACAGGTCGGGATGCTCCGTGGCGGACGCCCGGCGGATCCGCCCGTCGGCGGTGACCACCTCGGCGCTGGCCAGGTTGTCGATCGAGAGGCCGAACTTGCGGGTCAGCCAGCCCATGCCGCCGCCCAGCGTCAGCCCGCCGATGCCGGTGTGGCTGATCAGGCCGGCGGGCACGGCCAGGCCGTGCGCCTGGGCGGCCGCGTCCAGGTCAGCCAGCAGCGCGCCGCCACCCGCCTGGGCCCGCCCGGCCGCCGGGTCCACGGTCACCGCGGACATCGGGGTCAGGTCGATCATGATCCCGCCGTCGCAGGTGGCGGTGCCGGCGGAGTTGTGAGCGCCGCCCCGCACCGCGACCTCGAGCCCGTTCTCGCGGGCGAAGCCGATCGCGGCGCAGACATCGCTCGCCG
>JBOHCO010000307.1:0-1172 GCA_050698895.1 Streptosporangiaceae bacterium | reverse complement strand
GCGGCTGTCGGTGTCCCGTGCCTCGGTGGGACGGCTGCTCGAGCGGGCCCGCCGGGTCGGCCTGGTCTCGATCAACCTCAATGCCGAGTACCTCGACTCCTTCGAGCTCAGCGCCGAGCTGCGCCGGATGTTCGACCTGTCCGAGGCCCTGGTCGTCCCCGACCATGACAAGGAACCCGCTGATCACCACGCGATCAACGCCCGGGTCGGCCTCGGCGGCGCGCAGTTTCTCAGCACGCATCTGAGGCCGGGCGGGAGCCTCGGCGTCGGGTGGGGCGAGACGGTGTCGCGGGTGATCGCGGCGACGAACTTCGGCGCGGTCGGGCCGATCCACATGGTGACGCTCACCGGCGGCGTGGACGGCTACCTGCAGACGATCCTGTCGTCCAAGGGCGAGCCGGCCGCCGACGGGGACCTGGTCACCACCGCGGCCGTCATCCCGGCGCCGATGTGCGCGTCGACGTCGGCGCTGGCCGCCGCGCTGCGCGAGGAGCCGACCATCCAGCAGGTGCTCAAGCACGCCTGCGAGGCCGAGCAGGCCGTTGTCGGCGTGGGCACGCCGACGCTCGACGCCACCATCGCCCAGCTGGGCTATATCAGCCCGCAGGACGTGGCCATCCTCGACGAGCACAACGTCGTCGGCGACATCCTGGGGCAGTTCTTCGACGCCGCCGGCAACGTCGTTACCCTGCCGCTGCACGACCGGCGGATCGGGATCGAGCTGGCCGACCTGAAGGGCATCCCGAAGGTGGTCGGGGTAGCCGGCGGCGTCCACAAGACCCGGGCCATCCTGGGCGCGCTGCGCGGCGGCTTCCTCGACGTCCTGGTCACCAACGAGCTCGCCGCCATCTCGCTGCTGGCCCTGGAGGGCGGGCCGACCGAGCCGGCCGCGGGCTAGACGCTCCACAGGGCCCGGGTAGGGGACAGGCGGGCGGCGCGGATGGCGGGCAGCAGCCCGGCGGCGGCGCCGATGAGCAGAGTGGCGGCCAGGCCGCCGGCCCAGGCGTCGGGCGGGATGATGATGGCTTCGCCATGGGCGCGGGCGTAGATGGCGGTGGCGGCCGCGCCGGCGGCGACGCCGGCGATACCGCCGGTCAGGGACAGCAAGATGGCCTCGGCCAGGAACTGGATCCGGATCTGGCCTCTGGTGGCGCCCAGCGCCCGGCGCAGCC
>JBOHCO010000306.1:0-1303 GCA_050698895.1 Streptosporangiaceae bacterium | reverse complement strand
CCTATGTCCTGATCTCGCACGACCTGTCGGTGGTTAAGTACCTGGCGGACCGGATCGGCGTGATGTATCTCGGCAAGCTGGTCGAGATCGGCTCGTCGGTGTCCATCTACGCCCGCCCCGCGCACCCGTACACCGCAGGGCTGCTCAAGGCCATCCCCGAGCCAGACCCGGTGCTGGAGAAGGGCAAGTCGGCCGAGGCAATCAAGGGCGAGCTGCCGTCAGCGCTGAATCCGCCGTCGGGCTGCCGGTTCCGCACCCGCTGCCCGCTGGCCCAGGCCAAGTGCGCGGAGGAGGAGCCGCCGTTGCGCTCGTTCGGCGACGATCACCTGGCCGCGTGCCACTTCCCGCTGCAGCCCGTCATCCCGGTGCCGGCGCAGCTGGCCGCGACCGCTGACCCGGCGGCAGGCTAGGGCCGGCTGGTCAGGCCTCCTGGTGCGCGTGCTCCTCGTGGTGCTCCTGCTCCTGCTGGGCGACCTTCTCGCGGACGTCGTCCATGTCGAGGTCCCGGACCGCCTGAATGATCTTCTCGAGCTCGGGCGCGGGCAGCGCGCCAGGCTGGGAGAAGAGCAGGATGCCGTCACGGAAGACCATCAGCGTCGGAATCGAGGCGATCCCGGCGGCACCGGACAGCTCCGGCTGGTCCTCGGTGTCCACCTTGCCGAACGTGATGTCCGAGTGCTGGTCGCTCGCGGCCTCGAAGACGGGCGCGAACATCCGGCAGGGGCCGCACCAGGATGCCCACCAGTCGACCAGGGTGATTCCCGGCCGGGTGACCGTCTCCTTGAACGTGTCCGCGCTCAGCGCCACCGTGCTCATGTTCGTCTCACTCCTTGCCGGGGGCTCGTGCCCCTCGGGCTATAACGCAGCCCGGGCGGCGGCATTCCCGGCCCGCCTCACGATGAATTCGGCTGGAAATCACTGAGTTCGTAGTGAAGTGTCGAGGTCCGCATGAGCCGGTGAGCCTGCGGAATCATCAGGCCGTGCAGCACCCGGTACTTGCGGGAAAGCGCCCGCGCCGCCGTGCGGGCCTCGTCGCCGGCCAGCAGCCGGGCCCGGGCGTGCACCGTCGCTCCGGTGGGCCGCCCGCGCATCGTGGACGGGCCGAACCGGACCTCGGGAAAGTTCCGCAGCCGCTTGCTCTTGCCGGCCTTGGCGTACGTGCGGATGTAGGCGCGGTCGCCGCCTACGGCGATGTGGACGGGCGTGGGCACCCAGCTGCCGTCGCGCTTCCTGGTCTGCAGCAAGATCGTGCGCTGCCGGACGAACGGCTGTAGCTGGGCTGGCACCTGGCCTGGCTCGCTGA
>JBOHCO010000305.1:0-2841 GCA_050698895.1 Streptosporangiaceae bacterium | reverse complement strand
AGATCGCGCCGCCATTACCGCCCTCGTTGCCGAAGAACGTGGTGCCGGTCACCGTGGTGGTGGAGGAATTCAGGTCGGCGATAGCGCCGCCGCCGCGGATGGTGCTGGCGTCATTGTCGGCGAACGTGGAGCTGGAGATGGTCAGCGCGCCGCCGCTGCTGTTCTGGATGGCGCCGCCGTAGCCGCCGTCGTTGTCGCGGAACGTCGTGCTGGTCAGCGAGAGCGTGCCGCCGACGTTGTGGATGGCACCCGGCTCGGAGCCCGAGCCGTCGCCGCCGGTGAACGTGAGCTGGCTGATGCCCACCTGCGCGTGGTTGATGTGCAGGATCGTGCCGGCCCCGGTCAGGCGGATGACGTCGTTGCTGCCGACGATGGTCAGGCTCCGGTTGATGGTGGCAAGCGGGCTGCCGGTCGAGTAGAGACAGCCCGGCTTGAGTACCAGGATCGTGTTGCTGGGCGACAGGGCGAGCGCGGCGTTGAGCGCGGTCACGCTGCACGGCACCGGAAAGCTGATGGCCGTCGCCGCCGATGCGGCCGTGACGCCGCCCAGGCCGGTCGCGACGGCTGCGGCGGCGGCCACCCCGGCCGCGCCCCAGCGCCCCGCCCGCCTGACCACGCTGTTAGAGCGCGTCCATGTCATCTGTTCTTCCCCGCTTTCGCATTGGTGTATGGAACTATGCCCGAATTGCATATCCACGAAATTGATTCAGCGCTTCGCCGGGCCTTTTTCAGCGTGCGCCAAGACTTGGAAAACTCTAGCAGCGCCGACCCACGCTGGCGCGGATTAATCAGTAACGCCGGGAACCTTGCTTCATATAGCACTCGCATAAGGCACACGACCTCTGTTAAATACCTTTATCGAGCCACCCGCAATAGGCCAGTTGACGGCTTTTCTGATTGGACTGCCAGACCATTACCGGCATTATGCGCGCCCTGGGCGCTGCCCGACTTGCCGGTGCGGTCCGGGACGCGGCGGGCTGGCCACATAACATGAGGGCGTGCCTCAGCTGCGGATCGCCCTTGCCCAGGTCAACACCACCGTCGGCGACCTGGAGGGCAACGCTGAGCTGGTGCTGGACTGGACCAGGCGCGCGGCGGCGGCCGGGGCGCGGATCGTGGTCTTCCCGGAGATGGCGCTGACCGGCTACCCGGTCGAGGACCTGGCCCTGCGCGCCTCGTTCGTGGAGGCGTCGGTCGCGGCGCTGCACGGCCTGGCCGCCCGGCTGGACGCGGCCGGACTGGGCGGGATCGCGGTCGTGGTCGGCTACCTGGATCGCCGGACCGACCTGGCCCCGCGGGTGGGGGTGCCGGCCGGGGCCCCGCAGGACGCCGCGGCGCTGCTGCACGGCGGCCAGGTGGCGGTCACCTCGGCCAAGCACCACCTGCCTAATTACGGCGTGTTCGACGAGTTCCGCTACTTCGTGCCGGGCGACACCGTGCCGGTGTTCCGGCTGCCCGCCGCGGGCGGCGAGCCGGTGGACGTGGCCATCGCCATCTGCGAGGACCTGTGGCAGGACGGCGGCCCGGTGGCGGTCTGCGCCCGGGCCAGGGCCGGACTGCTGGTGGTGCCCAACGCCTCGCCCTACGAGCAGGGCAAGGACGACGACCGGCTCGAGCTGTGCCAGCGCCGGGCCAGGGAGGCGGGCGCCGCGCTGGCCTACGCCAACCAGGTCGGCGGCCAGGACGAGCTGGTCTTCGACGGCGACTCGATCATCGTGGACGCGGCGGGCACGCTGCTGGCCCGCGGACCCCAGTTCGAGGAGGCGCTGGTCGTCACCGACCTGGAGCTGCCGCCCGCCGACCCGGCGCTGCGGCCGGGCCGCGAGGCAGCCGACGCGCAGGATGGCACGGTCATGACGATCCAGCGCATCGAGCTCGCTGGCGAGCCCGGCGCGCCCGCCGACCCCGCGACCGTGCCCAGCGCTATCTGGCCCCGGCTGGACGACCTGGGCGAGGTGTACGCGGCGCTGGTCCTCGGCGTCCGCGACTACGTGAGCAAGAACGGCTTCGGATCGGTGCTGCTCGGCCTGTCGGGCGGCATCGACTCGGCGCTGACCGCCACGATCGCCGCCGACGCCATCGGCCCCGAGAACGTGAACGTGGTACTCATGCCCAGCCGGTACTCCTCCGGCCACTCGATCGACGACGCCGCGGACCTGGCCAAGCGCCAGGGCCTGAACGACCGGACGGTGGCCATCGCGCCGATGGTCGACGCGTTCGAGGCCGAGCTGGACCTGCACGGCCTGGCCGCCGAGAACCTCCAGGCCCGGGTGCGCGGCATGATCCTGATGTCGCTGTCCAACGAGCACGGCCACCTGGTGCTCACCACCGGCAACAAGAGCGAGCTGGCCACCGGCTACTCGACCCTGTACGGCGACTCCGCGGGCGGCTTCGGGCCGATCAAGGATGTGCTCAAGACGCTGATCTGGGACCTGGCCCGGTGGCGGAACCGGCTGGCCGCCGCGCGCGGCGAGACGCCGCCGATCCCGGAGAACTCCATCACCAAGCCGCCCAGCGCCGAGCTGGCCCCCGGCCAGCTCGACAGCGACTCGCTGCCCGACTACTCCGTCCTGGACCCGCTGCTGGACGCCTACGTGCAGCAGGACAAGGGCGCGGCCGAGCTGATCGCGGCCGGATTCGACCCGGCGCTGGTCGAGCGGGTCATCCGGATGGTCGACCGGGCCGAGTACAAGCGCCGGCAGTACCCGCCGGGGCCCAAGATCACCGGCAAGAACTTCGGCCGGGACCGCCGCCTGCCGATCACCAGCCGGTGGCGCGAGTCGCTGCCGCCGCAGGGCTAGGCCGGCGGTGGCCGACGAGCCGGCCCGCATCCGTCCCTAC
>JBOHCO010000304.1:0-19832 GCA_050698895.1 Streptosporangiaceae bacterium | reverse complement strand
TTCAACCCTTTTCGCGGACCGACGGGCGCCTGTGCGACCACGCCGAATTTACACTCAGGCCCTGGTCTGGGCCAGGTAGGTCGCGATGACCGCGTCGAAGTCCGGGTCCGGGGCCAGGCCGAGCCGGGCCGCCCGGTCGGTCCGGAACCGGGCCGGCCAGCTGGTCACCAGCCGGGCCACCGCCGGGTCGGGCACCCAGTCGATCAGCTCGGTCGCGGCCGGCCCCGCGGCCCGCTCCAGGGCCGCCACCATGTCCCCCACGGTGATGGCGAGCGAGGGCATGTTGACCGCCGAGTTCCCGCCCCAGGCCTGATCGGCGGCGGTGGCCGCGCGCAGCAGCGCGTCGACGGCCCGGTCCGGCGAGGCCAGCGCGACCTCGGTCCGCGCGTCCACCGGGCAAACCGTGCGCTGGCCGGCCAGCGGCTCGCGGATGATGCCGGACAGGAATCCCGACGCCGCCGCGTTGGGCCGGCCAGGCCGGACGCTGACCGTGGCCAGCCGCATGGCCCGCCCGCGCAGGAACCCCTTGCGCGTGTAGTCGGCCAGCAGGTACTCCCCGATCAGCTTCTGCGTGCCGTAGCTGGACTGCGGGCTGGCCAGCGTCTGGTCGTCGACGACCGCGGGCAGCGGGTGGTCGGGCGGGCTCCCGAACACCGCGAGCGAGCTGGAGAACACCACGACCGGCCTGGTGCCCAGCGCGCGGGCCGCGGCCAGCAGCGCCTCGGTGGCCCGCAGGTTGGCCCGCAGGCCCAGGTCGAAGTCGGCCTCGCACTCCCCGCTGACCGCCGCCGCCAGGTGGAAGATCAGGTCGGACCCGGCCAGCGGGCCCGCCCCGGCGGCCAGCAACTCGCCCAGGTCGCCCTGGACCGCTGCCACCCGGTAGTCCCCGGCCAGGTCGGCGGGGGCCGGGACCTGGTCGATGAGGGTGAGCCGGTCCATCGGGCGCGTGCCGCCGCCGGCCAGGTCCAGCTCGCCCGCGGCCAGCAGAAGGCGGGCCAGCCGCGCGCCGAGGAAGCCGCCGCCTCCGGTGACCACCACGTTGACCACGGCGTCTCCCCTCCAGACCGGCGGCCGCTCGACTACGGTGATCTTACGTGCCGACCAGGGAGGACGCCATGAGCGCAGCCGGGCCGCAGCCCGCTGATGACTCCGCTGATGACCAGGCGGGCGGGCCAGGGCGGGCTGGCGACGACCCCGGATTCGTGCCCCCGAGCTTCCAGGTGCCGACGGCCCTGACCGCCGGAGCGCTCCGGCTCGAGCCGCTCGGCCCGCAGCACAACGAGGCCGACTACGCGGCCTGGACCGGCAGCGTCGAGCACATCAGGGCCACCCCCGGCTTCGCCGGCCGCAACTGGCCCGACCCGGGCATGACCCTCGAGCAGAACCTGGCCGACATGCAGATGCACGCCGACCACTTCGCGCGGCGGCAGGGGTTCACCTACACCGTCCTGGACGCCGCCACCGGCGAGGTCATCGGCTGCGTCTACATCTACCCGGCCGACCGGCCCGGCCGCGACGCCCGGGTCCGGTCCTGGGTGCGGGCCGATCACGCCGCACGGGACGCCGAGCTGCGCCTGGCGGTCCGCGACTGGCTGACCGTGGCCTGGCCGTTCCGGGCCGTCGACTACGACCGCTAGCGACTGCGACCGCGAACACCAGCCGCCAGCCGAGCGCCCTACGGGAGCGCCCGCCGGGCCAGCAGCTCGACGTTGATGGCCGAGATCTCCGCCAGCACGGCCTCGATCCGCTCGCCCTGCCCCAGGCAGGCCAGGGCGGACACCACCAGGGGGGCGGGCACATATCTCATGCCGCGCACACCGCTGGGGGCAAAGTAGGCGTAGGGTCCATGTCCAGCGCCCTCGGCGCAGCGGCAGTTGATCTTGCCGCACCTTCGCGTCTGCTCGACCAGCGACCCGAACAGCACCTGCTCGACATCGCCGAGGCGCAGCGCCAGCCAACGTCGCCTGGCCCGCAATTCTCGCGTGGAAAGCTGCAGCAGATCCGACTTATGTGAAGCCACTACACAAGACTAGCCTTGACACCCCTCGCAGCACCATGTGATCCTGCTCCTGTTAAGTGCCCCGCTAAGGCAATAAAGGCAGGTATAGAGTTCGCGCGGTCCAGCCGCATCCTTGACTTCGTGCGCGCTTTTGGCGTGCAATTTTCGGGTCTGGCAATAACCATCTCCGAAAGGTCGGCCCCTTTTGTTAGAGGAAGCAGTGGGTAATAACCTGCGCCACTACCGCTGTGTCGGCATCGGCGTCGGTCCCGCGAACCTTAGCCTAGCCTCTCTCTTGTACCGCCATTCAGAGATCACGAACCTCTTTCTCGACAAGAAGGAGAGCTTCGGGTGGCACGACGGCCAGCAGATTCCTGACGCGACGATCCAGGTCTCGATGCTCAAGGACCTGGTCAGCCTGTCGGACCCGGCCAGCTCCTACTCATTCCTGTCCTACCTGCACGAACTGGGACGAATCTACCACTACGTCAACGCCCAGTTCGACGCGGTGCCGCGCCAGGAGTTCCGCAACTACATGGAATGGGCGAGCCGGAAGAACGAGAACGTCGTCTTCGGCCAGGAAGTGCTGTCGGTCGATTACGACAACATATTCCAGGTCCGCACGAGCCGCACCACGGTCACCGCTGACAACATTGTCGTGGGCGTGGGATCCCAGCCGACTGTCCCCCCGCACGCCCGTCCGTTCCTGGGCGACCGGCAGTTCCATGTAAGCGAATTCATGGCCAAGGCGGGAGACCTCGGCGGAATGCGAGTCGGCGTCGTCGGCGGCGGCCAGTCCGGCGCCGAGGCATTCCTTGATCTTATCTCGCGCATCGACGGCGCCTTACCCCGGCGAGTCATCTGGATATCGAGACGGCCGAACTATTTTCCCTTAGATGACTCACCGTTCACCAATGACTTTTACATGCCGAGTTACTCCGACTACTTCGCCAAGCTCGAGCCGGCCACCAGGAACGCCTTCAACGAGAAGTACCTGCTCACCAGCGACGGCATCTCCGAGGCCACGCTGCGGCGGATCTACCAGCGCATTTACGCCCACCGGTTCCTCAGCGGGCTGACCGATCTGGTCGCGCTCTACCCGAACCGCACGGTCACCGAGGTCACCTGCGCGCCGACCCAGGCGTGGAACCTGGCGCTCAGCCACAATGATCACGAGGGCGTCGTGGAGAACGTCGAGCTGGATGTGGTCATCTGGGCCACCGGGTTCCGCCCGACCCCGCTGAATTTCCTGAATCCGCTCGAATACCGCCTAGAGCGGACGGGCAATGAATACAAAATCGACGAAAATTTCGCAATCCAGTGGGATGGCCCGGCCGGCCGGAACATCTTCATCCAGAACGCCACGCGCGAGCAGCGCGGGCTGGCCGATCCCAACCTGAGCCTGAACGCCTGGCGCAGCCAGCGGATACTTGACCGGTTGCGCGGCGTCCGCACCGATCAGCAGCAAAACTCCTTCATCGAGTGGATGTCAAAGCCGTCCGGCGATGAATTCACGGAGACCTAGGCCATGACCCAGCCCGCAGTGGTCATCGCCGGCGCCGGGATACTCGGCTGCCTGATCGCGCGCGAACTGGCCGCCCGCGACCCGGGGCTGTCGGTCACGGTGCTGGACCGGGACGCGGTCGGGGCCGGGGCCAGCCGCCGGTCGGCCGGCCTGCACCTGCCGCGCGGGGCCTCGCCCCGGACCCGGCGGATGTCGGCCCGCAGCCACGCCTACTACGCCGAGCTCCGCTCGCGCGACCCGGACCTGCCGATCTACCCGGTCGGCGCCACCGTCATCACTCCCGGTGGCGGGGCCGATGGCGGGGGCGATGGCGGGCCCGGCCCGGACTACCTGAGCGAGGCCGCGCCGGTCCTCGCGGCCGGGTCCGGACATCCGGCCGTCGGCGTCCCGGACGGCTGCCGGGCCTGGCGGCTGAGCGGCTGCCACCACGCCGACGTGCACCAGCTGGCCCGGCGGCTGGCGGCCGGGCTGCGGCCGCGGGTGCGGTTCGCCGAGGGGGTGGCGGTGACCGGGCTGGCGGCCGGCTCGGGCGGGGTGACCGTGACCACCGGGACGGGCGAGCAGCTGGCGGCCGACTGCGTGGTGCTGGCGCCGGGCCCGTGGCTGGCCGCGCCGGCCTGGCGCGACCTGGTCGCCCCGCTCGGGCTGCGGGTCAAGAAGGTGGTCGCGCTGCACATCGGGCACCGGCCAGAACCCGCTGACCAGGCCATGCTGTTCGACGCCGACGACGCGTTCCTGCTGCCCGTGACCCACCAGGGGCACTGGCTGTTCAGCTACGCCAGCCCCGAGTGGGACGTGGACCCGGACGCGCCGCCCGCCGGGCTGTCCCCGGCCGAGGTCGGCGCCGCCCGCGACCTGCTGCGGCGCTACGCGCCGTCGCTGGCCGCGGCCTGCGACGCGGGCCGGGTCTTCTGCGACGCCTACAGCCCGGACCGCGAGCCCCTGGTCCGCCCCCTGGACGACGCGGGCCGCATCATCTTCGCCGGCGCCGCCAGCGGCTCCGGCTACCGCCTCGCGCCGGCCATCGCCGCCGAGGTCGTCAGCATGGTCCAGCCCCGGCTGGGCGACACTGCCACGGAAGGGGTCCCCAGTGATCACCAGTACGTATGACCCCGGGTCGCTGCATACCTCGTTCGGGATCGACCTGGGCGAGATCGACATGGGCGCCGTCGAGGCGTTCGGGGTGGGCGCGAACTGGGGCCGGGTGCCCCCCGGCCGCCACTCCGACCCGCACCAGCACGACGAGACCGAGACCTTCGTGATCGTGGCCGGCGCCGGCGACATCGTCGTCGACGGCCAGCGCGCGCCGGTCGGTCCCGGCATGGTGCTGCAGTTCGAGCCGTTCGAGACGCACTACCTGGACAACACCGGCGCCGACGACATCCTGTTCGCGACCTTCTACTGGCGCGACACCCCGCGGGCCGCGCGGGTCGCGCCGCGCACCGACCGGCGGCGGTTCGGCGACCGCCCGGTGTTCGCGTTCTCGACGCCGCCGACGCCCAACGGCGGGCTGCACATCGGCCACCTGTCCGGGCCCTACCTGGGCACCGACGCCTTCGTCCGGTTCCAGCGGATGAACGGCACCCGGGTGTGGCACCTGGCCGCCACCGACGACTTCCAGAGCTACGTGGCCGAGTGCGCCCGGCGCGAGGGCCGCGCGCCCGAGGCGGTGGCCGAGCACTACGCCGGGGAGATCGCCGAGGCGCTGGCCCTGATGGACATCCATCCCGACCAGGTCACCCACACCAGCCGGGATGAGCGGTACCCGGCCGCGCTCCGGGCGTTCTTCACCCGCCTGCGTGACTCGGGCCTGGTCACCCCGCAGGAGGGCGCGGCGCTGTTCGACGGCGAGACCGGCCAGTACCTGTACGAGCCCGACGTGGGCGGGGGCTGCCCGACCTGCGGCTCGCCCACGGGCGGCAACATCTGCGAGGAGTGCGGGGAGCCCAACTTCTGCGTGGACCTGGTCGACCCGCGGCCGACCAGGGGCCGCGCCGCGCCGCGCGAGGGCACCATCACCCGGTTCACGCTCCCGCTGCACGAGCTGCGGGCCGAGGTGCTGGAGCACCACCACGTCGGCCGGGCCCCGGCCCGGCTGCGCGAGCTGGCCCACCGGGTGTTCCAGCGCGAGCGCCTGGACGTGGCGCTCAGCCACCCGTCGGAGTGGGGCGTGCGGCCCACCGAGACCGACCTGCCGGATCAGGTCATCTGGGTCTGGATCGAGCTGGCCTTCGGCTTCATCTACGGCATCGAGCGGCTGGGCCGCTCGCTGGGCGAGGACTGGCTGGCCAGCGCGCCGCAGGACGACTGGAAGATCGTCCACTTCCTGGGCTACGACAACACCTTCTACCACTCCGTCCTCGGCCCGGCGCTCTACAAGATCGCCAGTCCGGAGTGGACCCCGGACGTCGACTACAACGTCAACGAGTTCTACCTGCTGGACGGGGACAAGTTCTCCACCAGCCGCCGGCACGCCATCTGGGGCAAGGACATCCTGGGCCCGGACACCGTGGACGGCATCCGGTACTACCTGGCGCTCACCCGCCCGGAGACCAGCCGGACGAACTTCACGGTGGAGGAGTACGAGCGGGTCGTCGAGCAGACCCTGATCGGCACCTGGCAGCACTGGCTGAACGACCTCGGCGCCCGGATCGAGAAGCGCTACGGCGGGACCGCGCCGGACGCGGGCATCTGGACCCCGGAGCACACGGCGTTCTGGGCCCAGCTCAGCAGCCGGCTGGCCGACGTGACCGGCGCGCTGGGCCAGGACGGGTTCTCGCTCAACCGGGCGGCGCGGGCGCTGGACGGCATCGTGACCGACACGGTGCGGTTCGCCAGGGCCGAGGCGGCCACCGGCGACCTGGACGACTGGAAGGACGAGGCCAGGACGGCGATCGCGCTGGAGCTGGCCGCGGCGCGCCTGCTGGCCCACTGCGCGATGCCGGTGATGCCGCGCTTCGCGGCCCGGCTGGCCGCCGGGCTGGGCCTGGACCCGCCCGCGCAGTGGCCGGAGCTGGTCACCCTGGTGCCGCCGGGGACCGGGGTGAGCCTGGCCCGCGAGGTGTTCTTCGGCGCGCAGCCCGAGGCCCCGCCGTCGCCGTTACTGGCCTGGCTGTCGGACCGGGTCCGCGAGGCGCTGCTGCTGCCCGCCGGCCAGCCGGTGGCCGACGCCACGCTGGTCGCGCTGGGCACCACGTCCCTGCAGGCCATCGCGCTCCAGTACCAGGTACTCGAGCACACCGGCGAGGACGTGAGCGTGGAGGACCTGCTCGGCTGCCGCACGGTCGCCGAGCTGGCCGGGCTGATCGCCGCCGGGGAGGTGCCGGCCAGGTGACCTCCCACCCACCTCCCCCTACCCCCCGCGAGGTGCTGCGCGAGGTCCGCGAGCGCGGGCTCCGGCTCACGGTCTCCGGGGCGGATTTACGCCTCCAGGGGCCGCCGCAGCGCATCGACCCGGGGCTGGTCGGCCGGATCAAGGCGGTCAAGGCCGAGCTGATCAGCCACCTGTCGGAGCCGGTCGACGGCGCCGACGCGGGCTACCCGCTGACCCTGCTCCAGCGCGGCTTCCTGATCGGCCGCGGCGACGCGGTCGAGATGGGCAACGTGGCCAGCCACATTTACCACGAGATCGACGGCTGCTGGGATCTGGACCGGCTGGAGGCGGCGCTGCGCGCGGTGGCGACCCGGCATGGCGCGCTGCGCACCCGGTTCACGGCCGACGGCCGCCAGGTCACCGAGCCGGGCACCCGGGTCAGCATCGGCCGGCTGGACCTGCGCGGCCAGGACGAGGACGCTCAGCAGGCCCGGCTGGCCCGGATCCGGGCCGAGCGCTCGCACCGGATCCTGCCCGCCGATCAGGCGCCGCTGCTGGCCGCCGATGTCACGCTGCTGGCCGATGACCGGATGCGGCTACACGTCGGGCACGACGGGCTGGTCATGGACGGCATCAGCATGTTCCTGTTCTTCGCGGACTGGTGGCTCTGCTACCAGGCCCCGCCGAACCAGGAAGAGCCGGCGCAGGACCAGCCCGCCGACCCATCCCCCGGTGACCAGGAAGTGTCGTTCGCCGACTACGTGGCCTCGCTGGCGGCCATGCACGACCGGCCCCCGCGGCAGCGCTCGCGGGCCTACTGGCTGGACCGGCTGGCCGACCTGCCGCCGCACCCCGACCTGCCGCTGGCGGCCAGCCCCGCGGCGGTCACCGTGCCCCGGTTCGCGCAGTACGCGGCGCTGCTGGACGCGGCCGCCTGGGTGCAGCTGAAGGCCCGCGCGGCACAGGCCGGCCTCACCCCGACCGGCGTGCTGCTGGCCGCGTACGCGCACACGCTGGCCCGGTGGGGCGCGGGGCGCCGGTTCACGCTGGCCACCACGGTGGCCAACCGGCCGCCGATCCACCCCCGGATCGCCGACGCCATCGGCAACTTCTCCGAGACCCTGCTGGTCGAGATCGACCTGGACCCGAACCAGACCTTCACCGAGCGGGCCCTGGCCCTCCAGACCCGGCTGCGCCGCGACCTGGACCACCGCCACTTCTCCGGCATCGAGGTGCTGCGCGAGCTGGCCCGCCGCGATCCCGGCGCCGACGCCCGGATGCCGTACACGTTCAACAGCGCCATCGGCTACCTGCGCGCCGACGTGGACGGCTCGGCCCTGGAATTGCTCGGGCCCGAGGTCTACACCTCCAGCCAGACTCCGCAGGTGTGGCTGAACGCGTTCGCGTTCGAGCAGCACGGCGGCGTGATCGTGCAGGCCGACGCGGTCGAGGGCCTGTTTCCCGAGGGGATGATCCCCGACCTGATGCGCGGCTACCAGGCCCTGCTCGACAGCCTGCGCGACGATGCGGCCTGGACGGCGACCACTTTCGACCTGCTGCCCGGCGAGCAGCGGGACCGGCGGCGGGCGGCCAACGCCACCGCGGTGCCGTGGCCCGGGACGCTGCTCCAGGACGCGATCGCCGAGCAGGCCGCGCGGACCCCGGCGGCCCCCGCGGTGCTCACCGCCGGCCTCGAGCTCAGCTACGGCGAGCTGCTGGCCCGGGCCCGGCACGCGGCGGGCTGGCTGCGCGAGCACGGGCTGCGCCGCGACGAGCTGGTCGGCCTGATCATGCGCCGCGGGCCCGAGCAGGTCGTCGGCATCCTGGCCACGCTGCTGGCCGGCGGCGCCTACCTGCCGGTCGACGCCGCCCTGCCCGCCGAGCGCATCAGCTACATGCTGCGCGACGGCCAGGTCCGCTGCGTGCTGACCAACGCGGGCTGGCAGGCCGGCCCGGACGACTCACCCGATGTCCTGGGCCTCGACGTCACCGGGCCGCCCCGCCCGGCTGACATCCCGCCGGCTGACATCCCGCCGGCCGCCGGCGCCAGCCCGGACGACCTGGCCTACGTGCTGTACACCTCCGGGACGACCGGCGAGCCCAAGGGCGTCATGGTCAGCCACCGCAGCGTGGCCAATGTCGTGGCCGACTGCAACACGCGGTTCGGCGTCGCCCCGGCCGACCGGTTCCTGGGCGTCAGCGCGTTCAACTTCGACCTGTCGGTGTACGACATCTTCGGCGCGCTGTCGGCCGGCGCCGCACTGGTGCTGCCCGTCGCCGACCGCGCCGCCGATCCGGCCCACTGGCTGGAGCTGTGCGACCGGTTCGGAGTGACGGTCTGGAACTCCGTCCCGGCCATCGCCGGACTGATGGCCCAGCAGGCGGCCGCCGATCACCCGGCCCCCGGCCAGCCCGACCCCCGGCTGGCCGCGCTGCGGCTGGTCATGATGAGCGGCGACCGGATCCCGCCCGGGCTGCCGCCCGCGCTGGCCGCGCTCAAGCCGGACCTGGAACTGGTCTCGCTGGGCGGCCCGACCGAGACCACGATCTGGAACATCTGGCACCCCATCGGCGCCGCCGACCTCGGCCGGGCCATCCCCTACGGCCGGCCCAACGCCAACAACCGGGCCTACATCCTGGACGCCGACGGACTGGACGCGCCGGACTGGGTGACCGGCGAGATCTGCGCCGCGGGCACCGGTCTGGCCCGCGGCTACTGGGCTGACCCGGCCCGCACCGGCGAGCGGTTCTGGACCGACGAGCGGCGCGGCGAGCGACTGTACCGGACCGGTGACCTGGGCCGCTACCGGCCCGACGGCGACATCGAGATCGCCGGGCGGAGCGACTTCCAGATCAAGATCAACGGCTACCGGATCGAGGCGGGCGAGGTGGAGACCCGGCTGGCCGCGATTCCCGCCGTCAAGCAGGCCGTGGTGGTGCGCCAGGCCAGCGGGGCCGGCGGGGGGCGCCTCGTCGCCCACCTGGCCGCGGCGGGCGACGACCGCCCGGGCGACGAGCAGATCCGCCAGGCGCTGCGCACGCATCTGCCCGACTACATGACCCCGGCCGCCGTGATCTGGCACGACGCGCTGCCGCTGACTCGCAACGGCAAGGTCGACCGGGGTCGGCTGACGGCCCTGCCGCCCGCCGCGAACCCCGCCGCATCCGGGGCTGGGCCAGCCGGAGCTGCATCGGCCCCGGCCAGCGAGCTGGAACAGTCGGTGGCCGCGCAGTGGGCCGCGGTGCTGCACCTGCCAGCGGCCTCGCTGCAGCCCGGCAGCGACTTCTTCGACCTGGGCGGCGACTCCCTGGCCGCGGCGCGGATCTTCACTAGCCTGCGCAAGCAGTTCGGCGTGAGCATCACGCTCGACCGCCTGTACGACGTCAGGACGGTCCGGGCCATGGCCGCCCATCTCGCCGCCAGCACCGGGGGCATTGATGGAGATCATTAACACGGTTGTCTCCGCCGCGCCTCGTCCCGATCGTCAGGCCACCTTCCTGCGACTGGACAGCGCACGGGCCGTGACGCTGGCCGACCTGCACGAGCAGGCCGGGCGGCTGGCCAGGGCCCTGCACGCGGCGGGCCTGCGCCGGCGCGACCGCATCGGCATCCTGGCCGCTAACCGCCTGGAGTGGGTGCTCCTCGACCTCGCCGCGCTGCGCCTGGGCGCGGTGACCGCAGGCTTCGAGCCGGGCAAGTTTGATCCCGGAACCGAGCTGCTCGACCGCTACGACCTGTCGGTGCTGTTCACCGACCGCGGTGCTAGCCCGCGGGGACGACCCCCCGGTCCCCCCGCCAACGACCGTGCCAGCGGTCCGGACATCAGGCCGATCACCGACGTCGACCAGCTCATCACCCGGGCTGACCCCGACCTGGAACTCCCCGACTCCCCGTACGGCCCTGAGGATCCGACCACGATCAAGTTCACCTCGGGCAGTACCGGGCAGCCCAAGGGCATCACCGCCTCGGCCGGCAGCATCGACGCCTCGATCAGCGCCGTGCAGGGCATGTTCGACCACGGCGAGGCGGACAACCTGCTGGTGTTCCTGCCGCTGTCCCTGCTGCAGCAGCGGTACTGGATCTACTCCGCGCTGCGGTTCGGGCATGACGTCACGGTCAGCACCTACGAGGCCGCGTTCGCCGCGCTGCGCCGGGCCCGGCCCACCGTGGTCATGGGCGTACCCGGCTTCTACGAGACCGCCCGCCGGCAGATCGAGCGCCGCGCCGGGCCGGGCGCAGCCGACGAGGTGATCCGGGCCGCCGCGCAGCAAATGTTCGGCGGGCGGATCCGGTACCTGTGGACCGGCTCGGCCCCGGCCCGCCCCGCCACGCTCGACTTCTTCACCCGCGCGGGCCTGCCCATCTACGAAGGCTACGGGCTGAACGAGACCTGCATCGTGGCCAAGAACTACCCCGGCGCGGCCCGCGCCGGCAGCGTGGGCCGGGTTTTGCCGGGCAAGAAGGTGCTGCTGGACGCCGACGGGGTCATCAGCATCTGGAGCGAGCACCCGGTCAGCCGCCGCTACGAGTACGCGGCGGCCGGCGAGTCGCAGCGGGTCTTCGCCCCCGACGGCACCGTGCGCACCGGCGACCTCGGCTACCTGGACTCCGACGGTTTCCTGGTCATCCAGGGCCGGGCTGATGACGTGATCGTGCTGGACAACGGCAAGAAGGTCATCGTCCGGCCGCTGGAGGAGTACCTGAAGGCCAGCCCGGCCATCGAGGAGTGCGTGGTGCTGTGCCCGACCCAGACGCACCTGGTGGCGGTGGTCTCCCCGGCCACCGAGCCCGCTGATGCCGGCGCCATCTCCGCCCGGCTGGCCGCGGCCAACGCGGCGTTCGGCCGCGACGAGCAGATCCGGGACGTGATCATCGCGCCGCAGCCGTTCAGCGTGGCCAACGGCATGCTGACATCCCAGTTCAAGCCGCGCCGGCAGGAGATCCTCGCCGCGCACCAAAACCTGATCAGCGCCGCGGCGCGGGACGGACGCACATGATAGGCAAGACACTGACCGACGCCCAGCGTGCGGCCCTGGCCAGCCGGCTGCGCCGTGACCGCGACACCGTCGCGGACCAGATCCCGCGCCGCCCGGCCGGCCTGGCGGAGCTGCCGCTGTCCTACGGCCAGGAGCAGCTGTGGTTCATCGACCGGTTCGCGCCCGGCCTGCCGACCTATAACATCCCGCACGCACTGAGGCTGGCCGGCCCGCTGGACGAGGCCGCGCTGGATCGCGCGCTAGCTGGCCTGGTGGCCCGGCATGAGTCGCTGCGTACCCGGCTGGTTACCGGATCCAGCGGCCGTCCGGTGCAGGTCATCGAACCGCCGGGGGAGATCAGTCCGGAGCGGGTCGACCTGTCGGGCCTGGCGCCGGCGCCGCGGCAGGAGGAGCTGCTCAGGTTCATCCATGCCGAGGCCATGCGGTCGATCGACCTGTCGGCCGGCCCGCTGCTGCGCACCTGGCTAATCGGGCTGGACCCGGCCGAGCACATCCTGCTCATCGTCGTCCATCACACCGTGTACGACGGCTGGTCGGCCGGAGTGCTCGTGCGTGACTTGGCCGCCCTGTACGCGGCCGCGGTGAGCGGCGAGCCCGCGACACTGGCTGAGGCGCTGCCCGAGCTGCCGGTGCAGTTCGCCGACTACGCGCTGTGGGAGCATGACCGGCTGCGCGGCCCGAGGCTGGCCGAGCTGGAGGATTACTGGCGCAAGACCATGGACGGCTTCGAGACGATCCAGTTCCCCACTGACCGGCCGCGCCCGGTGCTGGACAACTTCGACGGCGGGCTCGAAAAGCACATGTCCGGCCGCGAGCTGCTGGACGGGCTGCGGGAGCTGAGCCGCCGCGAGGGCACCACGCTGTTCGTCACGCTGATGGCCGGGCTCCAGGCGGTGCTGTACCGCTACACCGGGCAGGCCGACCTGGTGGTCGGCACGGCCAGTGCCAGCCGGGGCCGGGCCGAGCTGGCCTCGCTGATCGGCTTCCTGGTCAACACGCTGCCGATCCGCGGCGACCTGTCCGGCGACCCCTCGTTCGCCGACCTGATGGCCCAGCTCAAGACGGTGACCATCGGGGCCTACGCCCACCAGGATCTGCCGTTCGGCAAGCTCGTCGACACGCTGAAGGTGGAGCGGGACCTGAGCCGGGCGCCGGTGTTCCAGATCGCGATGTCGCTGAGTGAGCCTGACCGCGACCCGGTGCCCGCGGCCGGCCTCGGCATCAGCCTCACCGACCTGATCATCGGCTTCGACGCGGCCAAGTCTGACCTGATCCTCCTGGCCGAGCCTCGCGACGCCGGGCTGTGGATCGAGTGCTCTTACAAGACCGCGCTGTTCGACACGACGACGGTGCGGCGGCTGCTGGGTCACCTGGAGGTGCTGCTGGCCGGGACGGTGGCCGATCCGTCGGCGCGGCTGTCCGAGCTGCCGCTGCTGACCGAGGCGGAACGGTACCGGGAGCTGGCCGAGTGGAATGACACCGCGGCGGAGCTGCCGGTGACATGCATCCACGAGGGGTTCGAGGCGCGCGTCGCGGCGGCCCCGCTGGCCCCGGCGGCCCAGTACGAGAGCGAGGCCTGGTCTTACGCCGAGCTGAACACCGAGGCGAACCGGATCGCCCGGCGGCTGCGCGAACTGGGCGTGGGACCAGAGGTACTGGTCGGGGTCTGCATGCGGCCGGGCCTCATCCGGCTGGCGGCGCTGCTGGGCGTCTGGAAGGCCGGCGGCGGCTACGTCCCCCTCGACCCCGAACTGCCCGCCGACCGCCTGAATTTCATGATCATCGATGCCGCCACGCCCCTCATCCTCACTGACGCCGCCAGCCGCACCAGCATCCCAGCGAGCGTCCCGGGCGACACCACTGTCGTCGATCTTGACGCCGAGCGCGACCGCATCGCCACGCTCGACGGCACTGACCTCGCCGGCACCGGTGCCACTCCGGCCAGCGTCGCGTACGTGATCTACACCTCGGGATCCACCGGTCAGCCCAAGGGCGTGGTGGTCGAGCACCGGCAGGCCATCAACTTCCTGCACGCCATGACCCGGCACTGGCACATCGGCCCCGGCGCGGCCGTGCTCAGCTTCGCCGCGTTCACCTTCGACGTGTCGGTCATGGACATGTTCATGCCCCTGCTCGGCGGCGCCAAGGTCGTCTTCGCCCCCGCCGCCACCCTGCACTCCCCGCCCCGGCTGGCCGCGCTCATCCGCGACGCCGGCATCAGCTTCGCCTGCCTGCCCCCCGCCGTGCTCAGCCTGCTCACCGGCGAGGACTTCCCCGACCTGCACACCCTGCTGTCGGCCGGCGAAGAGCTCACCACCGAGCTGCTGCGCGCCTGGCTGCGGCCCGGCCTGGAGATCTACAACGGCTACGGCCCCACCGAGTGCTCCATCGGCTCGACCTTCATGAGCCTGGACCCCGACAGCCCCCTGCCGCCCCCCATCGGCCGGCCCAAGCCCAACTACCAGGCCTATGTGCTAGACGCCCACCTCAACCCCGTCCCCGTCGGCGTCACCGGCGAACTGCACATCGGCGGCGCCGGCGTGGCCCGCGGCTACCTCAGCCGCCCCGAGCTCACCAGGGAACGCTTCATCCCCGACCCCTTCAGCGACGACCCGGGCGCCCGCCTGTACAAGACCGGCGACCTGGCCCGCCGCCGCCCCGACGGGCTCATCATGTTCGCCGGCCGCATCGACGACCAGGTCAAGATCCGCGGCCTGCGGGTGGAACTCGGCGAGGTCGAAGCCGCCCTGACCAGCCATCCCGCGGTCGCGCAGGCGGTGGTCACCGTGACTCCGGACGGGGCGGGCGTGCCGCAGCTGGCCGGCTACCTGCGACCCGCCGACGCCGGCCCGCCCGACCTAGGCGATCTGCGCCAGCACCTGGCCGGGCGGCTGCCGGGCTACATGATCCCGACGTACCTGACCGTGCTGGAGCAGATCCCCCTCACCCCCAACGGCAAGGTCGACAAGGCCGCGCTGCCGCCCCCGCAGGCGGCGGCGCAGGCGGGCGGCCAGGAACCGCCTCGGACCGCGCTCGAGGCCGTCCTGACCGACCTGCAGGCCAAGGTGCTCGGCACCGGCCAGGCCGGGGCCACCGACGGCTTCTTCGACGCCGGCGGCAACTCGCTGCAGGCTATGCAGCTCATCACCGAGGTGCGCGGCACGCTGGCGGTGGACCTGGATGTCACGGCCGTGTTCCTGGCCCCGGCCCCGCGCCAGCTGGCCGCCCTGCTGGTGGCTGAGCACGGGTTCGCCGACTCCGACCTGGACGAGATCGGCGTCTGAGGTGGCCTCTGACCAGACGGTATCCGACCAGGCGGCAACGGCATCGGAGGCCCAGGCTGAGCAGACCAGCGGGCTGATGGCCAACCGGGATTTCGTGAAGCTGTGGACCGGGCAGACCGTGTCGCTGGTCGGCACTCAGGTCACCCAGCTGGCGATGCCCCTGGTCGCGGTGCTGACGCTGCATGCCACGGTGCTCGAAGTGGGAATTCTCAACGCGCTGCGGTTCGTGCCGGTGCTGCTGCTGTCGCTGTTCGCCGGGGTCTGGCTGGACCGCCGCAGGCGCAGGCCCATCCTGATCTGCTGCGCGCTCGGCAACGCGCTGCTGATCGGCCTGGTACCCATCGCCTCCGCGGTCGGGGTGCTGTCCATCGGCCTGCTGTTCGTGGTGACCACCTTGGTCGGGCTGCTCAACATGGTCTTCGACGTTGGCGCCCTGTCCTACGTGCCGCAACTGGTGGACCGGCAGCACCTGTCGCAGGCCAACGGCCGCCTGCAGGCCAGCAACGCGATCGCCGGCATCGTCGGGCCCGGCCTGGCCGGCCTGCTGATCGGTCTGATCACCGCGCCGATCACGCTCTCGGCGGACGCCGTGTCCTACCTGGCCTCGGCATTCGGGCTGATCTCCGTTGTCCGGCGTGAGCCGGAGCCCGAGACTCCGGCGGAGCGCCAGTCGGTCATGCGGTCCATTCGCGAGGGGCTGCGCGCGGTTTTCGGCAGCGGCGTACTGCGCTCGCTGCTGGGCCAGTCCACGACGCTGAACCTGTTCTTTGGCTCCATGTTCACGGTCTTCCTGGTCTATGCGGTGCGCTACCTGCACCTGACGGCATTCAAGCTGGGCCTGGTGCTGGGTGCCGCGGCGGTCGGCGCGCTGATCGGGGCCACGCAGGCCACCCGGTTCCGGCTGGCCCTCGGCCTGGGCCGCGGCATGGCGGTCAACACCGCCATCATGGCCGCCGCGCCGCTGCTGCTGCTCATCCCCCGCGGCGCCGGGGTGCTCACGGTGATCATCCTGGCCTGCTCGCACTTCCTGTACGGCATCAACATCGCGATGTTCAACGTGACGGCCATCACCATGCGGCAGACGGTCACCCCGCGCCCGCTGCTGGCCCGGATGAACGCGAGCTACCGGATGGTGCTGTGGGGCGTGCCGCTGTTCGGGAGCCTGCTCGGCGGCGTGCTCGGCGAGGTGGCGGGCCTGCGCCTGGCGCTGGTCATCTCGGTGGTCGCGATGATCTCGCCAGTGCTGTGGATCTTCTTCTCGCCGGTGTTCCGGCTGCGTGAGATGCCCTCGGGGCCGCCTCCCGAGCCAGCCCCAGATCCGAAGGAGGCCCGCTGATGCTGACCGATGAGCAGCGCGCCGCGCTCGCGCAGCGGCTGCGGCTCGGCCGCGATGACCCCGCGGCCAGTCCGATCCCGCGGCGCCCGGTCGGCCTGGCGCCGCTGCCGCCGTCCTGCGGGCAAGAGCAGCTGTGGTTCCTTGACCAGCTCACGCCGGGCCAGCCGACGTACAACGTCCCGCTGGCGCTGCGGCTGTCCGGCCCGCTGGACGCCGCGGCGCTGGACCGGGCGGTGACCGCGCTCGCGGCCCGGCACGAGGCGCTGCGCACCCGCCTGGTCACCGGCTCCGGCGGCCGTCCGGCCCAGGTCATCGACCCGCCAGCGGAGATCCGCGCGGACCGCGCCGACCTGTCTGGCCTGGTCGCCGGCGCACGGGACAAGGCCCTGCTGGACCTGGCTGACGCCTCGCTGGCGCGCCCGTTCAGCCTGGCCGAAGGGCCGCTGCTGCGCACCTGCCTGGTGCGGCTGGACGCTGCGCCGACTGTTGCAAACACAGACGAGCACATGCTGCTGATCGCGGTCCATCACACCGTCTTCGACGGCTGGTCGACCGGACTGTTGATCCGCGAGCTGGCCGCCCTGTACGCGGCGCAGGTCACCGGGACGCCGGCCGGCCTGCCCGAGCTTGCGGTGCAGTTCGCCGACTACGCGGTCTGGGAGCGTGACCGGCTGGCGGGCCCGGAGGCGGCGCAGCTCAGGGATTACTGGCGGCAGGTGCTCGACGGCTTCGAGACCGTGCAGCTGGCCACTGACCGGCCGCGGCCGGCCATCGACGCCTTCGAGGGTGCCGTGGCCCGCCGCCGGGCCAGCCGCGAGCTGCTGGACGGGCTGCGGGAGCTGAGCCGCCGCGAGGGCACGACGCTGTTCGTGACGCTGATGGCCGGGCTGCAGGCGGTGCTGCACCGCTACACCGGCCAGACCGACCTGGTGGTCGGCACGCTCAGCGCCAACCGGAGCCGGGCCGAGCTGGCCCCCCTGATCGGGTTCCTGGTCAATACCCTGCCCATCCGCGGCGACCTGTCGGGCAATCCGCCGTTCACCGAGCTGGTGGCCCGGATCAAGACCGCGACCATCGGCGCCTACGCCCACCAGGACCTGCCGCTAGGCCAGCTGGTCGAGACGATCGAGCCGGAGCGGGACCTGAGCCGGGCCCCGGTGTTCCAGATCGCGCTGTCCTACGCCGAGCTGGACGACACTCCGGTGGCGGCGGCGGGCATCGAGGTCACGCCGGCGGAGCTGGACCTGGGCGTGACTCCGGCCAAGTTCGACCTGACCTTCGTCGGCGTGACCAGGAATGCCGAGCTGTGGCTGGAGTGCACCTACAAGACCGGGCTGTTCAACGCGGACACGGTGGAGCGGATGCTCGGGCACCTGGAGGTACTGCTGGCCGGGGCGGTGGCTGACCCGCCGGCCCGGCTGTCGGACCTGCCGGTGCTCACCGAGGCCGAGCTGTACGCCGAGCTGATCGAGTGGAACGATACCGCGGCGCAGGTGCCCGACGAGTGCGTCCATGAGGCCATCGCGGCTCGGGCCGCGAGCTGGCCCGATGCGGTGGCGGCGGAGTTCGAGGGCGAGCGCTGGACCTATGCCGAGCTGCTGAGCCGGGCCGGGCGGGTGGCGGCCGCGCTGCGCGCCGCGGGCGTAGGCCCCGAGGTGCTGGCTGGCGTGTGCATGGGCATCGGGCTGCCCCGGCTGGCCGCGCTGCTGGGCATCTGGCAGGCCGGGGGCGGCTACGTGCCGCTCGACCCGGCGGCACCCGCGGAGCGCCTGGCGTTCATGATCGCCGACACGGCCATGCCCGTCATCCTGACCGACGACGCGAGCGCGGGCAGTCTGCCCGAGACGGACGCGGCCGTGCTGAACCTGGACTCAGCAGCCGGCCCGGTCGCCGCGACGGACACCGGCAGCGCAGCCCGGCCGGAGAACACAGCCCGGCCGGAAAACGTGGCGTACGTGATTTATACCTCCGGGTCGACCGGCCAGCCCAAGGGCGTGGTGGTCGAGCACCGGCAGGTGATGAACTTCGTGCACGGACAGGTGCAGAACTGGGGCATCAAGCCCCACGACACCGTGCTCGCGTTCAGCTCGTTCACCTTCGACGTCTCGGTCCTGGACATGTTCATGCCGCTGCTGGCCGGGGCCACGGTCGTGCTGACCCCGCCGCAGACCCGGCAGTCGCCGCCCCGGCTGGCCGCGCTGCTGCGCGACGCCGGCATCACCTTCACCTGCCTGTCACCAGCCGTGCTCAGCCTGCTGGACGGCGAGTTCCCGAAGCTGCGGACGCTGCTGTCGGCAGGCGAGGAACTGCCCGCCGAGCTGGCCCGGCGCTGGACCGGGCGGAACCTGACGTTCGTCAACGCCTACGGCCCGACCGAGGCCACGGTCCTGGCCACCTACCAGGTACTGGCCCCCTCCAGCCCGGCGCCGCCGCCCATCGGCCTGGCCTGCCGGCCCAACTACCAGGCCTACGTCCTGGACCCGAACCTCAGCCCGGTGCCCGCCGGGGTGATCGGCGAGCTGCACATCGGCGGCGCCGGAATCGCCCGCGGCTACCTCAACCGCCCCGAGCTGACCCGCGACCGGTTCATCCCCGACCCCTACGGCGACCAGCCCGGCGCCCGGCTGTACAAGACCGGCGACCTGGTGCGGCGCCGGCCCGACGGCCAGATCGTGTTCGTCGGGCGGGCGGACGACCAGGTCAAGATCCGCGGGCTGCGCATCGAGCTGGGCGAGATCGAGGCCGCGCTGACCGCGCACCCGGACGTCGCCCAGGCCGTGGCCACGGTCGTGACCGCACCCGGCGGCGACCGCCAGCTCGCGGGCTACGTCCGGCCCGAGCGCGGTGACGCCGGCCTGGACACCGGCGAGCTGCGCGAGCACCTGGCCGGGCGGCTGCCGGCCTACATGGTGCCGGCCAGCCTGATGACCGTGGCCCGGTTCCCGGTGAACGCCAGCGGCAAGGTCGACAAGGCGGCGCTGCCGCCGCCGCGGCTGTCCGGGGCCGAGGGCTACGTGGCCCCCGGCACGGTGATCGAGACCCTGCTGGCCGACTTCTACGCCGACCTGCTCGGCCGCGAGCAGGTCGGTGCCACCGACAGCTTCTTCGACCTGGGCGGCAGCTCGCTGCAGGCCATGCGGCTGATCACGGTGCTGGACGAGGAACTTCAGGCGGACGTGGGCCCGGCCGCGGTGTTCCTGGCTCCGACGCCGCGCCAGCTCGCCGCGCTGCTGCGGGACAAGCACGGGCTCGAGGACGCCGAACTGACCGCCGATGAGCTTGTCGGGCTCGACGCGCCCTAGGACGGAGACCACGATATGCTCACGCAAGCCCAGCGTGCGGCGCTGACCGCGCGCGTGCGCGGCAGCCGCGAGGCC
>JBOHCO010000303.1:0-1344 GCA_050698895.1 Streptosporangiaceae bacterium | reverse complement strand
AGCGCGGCGGCGATCCCGGTGTCGGTGCTGATCATGGTGAGCTTCGTCCGGGACATCCCGCGCGAGATGATCGGCGCGATGCTGGTCGACGGCGCCAGCGAGTGGACGGTGTTCCGGCGGCTGGTCTGGCCGCTGTCCCGGCCGGTACTGGCCACGCTGGCCATCTACAACGGCCTCAACGTCTGGAACAACTTCCTGCTCCCGCTGGTCCTGACCCAGAGCGGCAGCGTGGCCGTGCTGCCGCTGGGCCTGACCAAGCTGGAGGGCCTGTACTCGGTCAACGTGCCCGCGGTGATGGCCGGGGTGCTGCTGTCGGTGCTGCCGCTGCTGATCTTGTTCGTGCTGATGCGGCGCCAGGTCATGAACAGCCTCGGCGGGCTCGTCGCGCGATAGGGTCGCCGCGTGACCCTGATGCCCCGGATTGGCCTGGTGATCCGCCCGGAGTGGCCGCCCGAGCGGCTGCGGGGCTACGCCGCGGCCGTCGAGGCGGCCGGGCTGGACGACGTGTGGCTGTGGGAGGACTGCTTCTTCTCCGGCGGCGTGGCCGCCGCCTCGGCCGCGCTGGCCGCGACCAGCTCGGTGCGGGTCGGCCTGGGCCTGATGCCCGCGCCGCTGCGCAACCCGGTACTGGCGGCCATGGAGATCTCGGGCCTGGCCCGGCTGTTCCCCGGCCGGTTCGTGCCCGCCGCCGGGCACGGCGTGCTGCCCTGGATGATCCAGGTCGGGGCGGCGGCGGCCTCGCCCATGGGCCTGCTGCGCGAGTGGGTGCCGGCGGTCCGGGCCCTGCTGCGCGGCGAGACCGTGACGGTCAGCGGTGAGTACGTGCGGCTGGACCAGGTCACGCTGGACTGGCCGCCGCCCGAGGTGCCGCCCCTGCTGGTCGGCGGGCGCGGGCCGAAGACCCTGGCCCTGGCCGGCGAGCTGGCCGACGGGCTGTGCCTGGACGCCAGCCTCACCGCGGCCGGCGTCGCGCAGGCCATCGCCCAGTCGGCCGCCGTCCGGCCCGCCGAGGTCGTGGTCTACGTGCCGACGGGCAGCGCGCCGGGCAGCGCGGAGCGGATCCTGACTCAGCTGCGCGACCCGGCCGACCCGCTGGCGGAGCGGTCCGCGCTGGGCACCCCGGCCGAGGTGGCCGCGGCCATCCGGGCCTACGCCGAGGCCGGGGCCACCACCGTGGCTCTCCAGCCCACGCCCGACGACCCTGACATCGAGGGCACGCTCGCGCTGGCCGCCGCGGCCCGTGCCCACCTGCACGGCGTGCGCTAAGGCGTCTCCGCTAGCTCAGGGCTTAATCGCGGAGCGCGGAGCGGGCCAGGTCGCGCAGCTCGGCGTCGGGGATGGCGC
>JBOHCO010000302.1:0-3875 GCA_050698895.1 Streptosporangiaceae bacterium | reverse complement strand
GAGCTTGGTGAAGCCCTTGACGTGCGCCTCGTAGACCACCGTCTCGTACCACGGCGTGCAGGGGGGGCGGTCGACCCCCCAGTCGAAGAACGGATTGGTGACGACGGCCTTCGCCACGTTCGGGGCGCTGTCGCGCTGGTCGGCGACGAGGTCGTCGCCGCCGAGGGGATAGCCGAAGACGGCCGGGTCCCACTCGACCTCGCCCTCGACGGCCTTGGCGTAGGGGTCGAGCAGCAGCTTGGCCGGGTCGCAGCGCTGCCCGGCGGACGGGTTGTACGGCCCGTGCACCCGGTACCCGTAGCGCTGGCCGGGTCCGACGCTGGGCAGGTAGCCGTGCCAGACGAACCCGTCGACCTCGCGCAGCGGGACCCGGCTCTCGGTGCCCTCCTCGTCGAACAGGCACAGCTCGACCTGCTCTGCCATCTCGGAGAACACGGCGAAGTTGGTGCCGACCCCGTCATAGGTCGCGCCCAGCGGATGACTCACGCCTGGCCATGCCGGATCTGGTGTCCGGTCTGGTGTCCGGTCTGGTGTCTGGTCGGGCAAGGTGTGCTGTCCGCCCTTTCTCGCGTCGACGCGGTTAGCCAGGGTCCCACGGTAGAGCCAGGCCGTCTGCTGGCCCGCCAGGCCACCCCGCAAACACCCGCCGAAAACACCTATCCCCAACACCGCTCCGACCCGCCCGGACCGTGGCCCGCCGACGTGTCAGGATGCCAGGGTGACGCAGCCCACCTACGACCTTGTCGTCCGCAATGGCACCGTCGTGGCCCCCGGCCACCGCGAGCAGGCCGACGTCGGCATCGCCGGCGGCCGGATCGCCCAGCTCGGCGGGGCCATGACCGGGCAGGACGAAATCGACGCCGGCGGCCTGCTGGTGCTCCCCGGCGGCATCGACGCGCACGTGCACCTGGTGTGCGCCGACATGGCCGTCGCGCTGGCCGCCGAGTTCGTCGGCGAGCCGGTCTGGGCCGACGACTTCTGGACCGGCTCGCTGGCCGCCATCGGCGGCGGCATCACCACCGTCGGCAACATGACGTTCGCCATGCCCGGCGAGTCCATGACCACCGCCGTGGCCAGGGACATGGCCGGCGCGCAGGCCGAGGCGGCGGTCGACTGGTTCCTGCATCCCGTGCTCACCGGCGTCGGCGACGCCGAGCGGGCCGAGGTGGCCGCCCTCGCCGCCGACGGGCACACCAGCGTCAAGGTGTTACTGTCCGATCCCGCCTTCGCGGCCGGGACCCCCCGCCTGGCCGAGGTCATCGCGGCCGCCGGCCGGGCCGGGTCGATCACCCTGGTGCACTGCGAGGACGCCGGGATGCTGGAGCGGACCGGCCGTGAGCTGATCGAGTCCGGCCGCGGCGCGATCCAGTTCTTCCCCGACGCGCGGACCGTCGACGCGGAGGTCGCGGCGGTCGACGCGGCCATCGGCCTGACCGCCGAGACCGGCTCGGCCGTGTACATCGTGCACCTGTCCAGCGCCGCCGCCCTGGACCGCTGCCGCCAGGCCCGCGCGGCCGGCCGGCCCGTCTACGTCGAGACCAGGCCGCTGTACCTGCACCTGACCCGGTCCCGGTTCGCCGAGCCCGACGCGGCCAGGTACGTCGGCGCCCCGCCCCTGCGCGAGCAGGCCGACCGGGATGGCCTGTGGCGGGGCCTGGCCGCCGGCGACGTGGACACGCTGTGCAGTGATCACGCCCCGTGGACCCTCGAGCACAAGCTCGATCCCGCGCTGGACGTGGTGACCGCCCGTCAGGGCGTGGCCGACCTCGAGACGCTGATGCCGATGCTGTTCTCGGAGGGCGTCGTGGCCGGGCGCATCACCCTGGACCAGTTCGTGGAGCTGACCTCGGCCCGCGCCGCCCGGCTGTTCGGCCTGCACCCGCGCAAGGGCACCATCGCTGTCGGCGCCGACGCCGACCTCGGGCTGTGGGACCCGGATGACCAGCGGGTCATCGACGGGGCCCGGATGGCCTCGCGGGCCGGCTACTCCGTCTACGACGGCTGGACGGTGCGGGGCTGGCCCCGGTTCGTCATCCGTCGCGGCCAGCCGGTGCTGGCCGAGGGGCAGGTCACCGCCCGCCCCGGCCAGGGCCAGTGGGCCCGGCGCGGTCCCGCGCCGGGACCGGACGTGCGCGCCTGACCTCAGTCCTCAGCAGTCAGGTCGTCATCAGCCGGGTCTTCGTCGTCGGGGTCCGCGGGGCTTAAATCCTCCCGGACCACCTCGGCCGGGTCCCGGTCGTCGCGCAGGCCCTTGTAGGCGGGCGCGCGCAGCCGCCCGGCGCTGGTCCACTCCGTGAACGCCACCTCCACCACCAGCTGCGGCTCCACCCACACCGCCGACCGCGCATGGTCGGCCGGCACCTCGGTCGCGAACGGCGAGGTGGCCCGCTGCAGCGGCCCCAGCAACCCGGCCAGCAGCCGCAGCGTCTGCTGGGTGAAACCCGTCCCGACATGGCCGGCGTAGGCCAGCCCGGCCGGCGTCTGGACGCCGATGAGCAGCGAGCCGATCTGCCCCGACCGGCCCCGTTCGCCCGGCTGCCAGCCGCCGACCACCGCCTCCTGGCGGCGGATGTTCTTCACCTTGATCCAGCTCGCCGTCCGCCGTCCCGGCTCGTAGCGCGAGGCCAGCCGCTTGGCCACCACGCCCTCCATGTGCTGCTGCTTCGACATGGCCAGCACGTCCGCCCCGGCCTCGCCGGCGAACGACGGCGGCGTCTGCCAGTGCCGGCCGTTCAGGTCCAGCTCGTCCAGGAGGCCGCGGCGCTCGCCGTAAGGCAGGTCCAGCAGCGGGTGCCCGTTCAGGGCCAGCAGGTCGAAGGCCAGGTAGGTGACCGGTACCTGGCGGGCTACGAGCCGGACGTCGTCGGCCCCGGTGAGGTTCATCCGCTGCTGGATGGCCTCGAAGCTGGGCCAGGCCCGGTCGCCGAAGGCCACGATCTCCCCGTCGAGCACTGCGCTGGTCGCCCCGGCCTGCCCCACCGCCTCGGCCAGCCCGGCCAGTTCGGGGTAGGTCGAGGTGATGTCCCGCCCGGTTCGTGACACCAGCCGGAGCCGGCCGGCCTCAATGTGGCCGATGGCCCGGATGCCGTCCCACTTCATCTCGTACGCCCAGCCGGCATCATCGAACGGCAGCCGCCCGGCCGTGGCCAGCATCGGCCGCAGGTCGTCGGGCAGCCCGCGCTGCGCCGCCGGACTCCGCCGGCCCCGGCCGCCCGTCCGGCTCTGGCCGTCGGCCGGCCGCCCCGGGCCGCGCGGCTGCCCCCGATTCCCCGTGCCGGTCACACCCGGTCAATACCCCCGCGGCACCGGGCTAGGCTCAGCACCCGCGGCGAGGCTCAGCACCCGCGGCGAGGCTCAGCCCATTGACTTGGCGCCGTCCAGGGACTCGCGGATGATGTCGGCGTGGCCGGCGTGCTGGCTGATCTCGGCGAGGATATGCAGCAGCGCCTGGCGGGCCGACCAGCTCGCCCCGGCCTCGAACCAGGGCGCCTCGGGCAGCGGATGGGTCACCTCCAGGTCGGGCAGCGCAGCGAGCAAGTCGTCGGTCTGGCCGGCGACCTCGGCGTAGCGCGCCAGCAGGCCATCCAGCGTCTCCCCCGGCACCATGCGGAAGCCGTCCAGCCACGCGGCCGCTCCGGCCTCGGAGTCCCAGCCGCCGCTCATCGCCGACGGGCCCTCGACGATGAACCGGGCCCACTGCCGCTCGGTCATGGCCACGTGCTTGACCAGGCCGCCAAGGCACAGCTCGCTGGCCGTGGTCCGCTGAGCCGCCTGCTCATCGGTCAGCCCGCGAACGGTGCGGCGCAGAAGATGCCGCTGCTTGGCCAGGGCCCGGGCCAGGTCCGCCCGCTCGCCGGTCATCGTCGCCTCATCTG
>JBOHCO010000301.1:0-1511 GCA_050698895.1 Streptosporangiaceae bacterium | reverse complement strand
CGCGCTGGACCTGGGCTGGATCGGGCTGGCCGAGTTCGTGCCGCTGTTCGTGCTCGCCCTGCCGGCCGGCCACCTGGCCGACCGGCTGCCCCGGCGGCTGGTGTTCGGGGCCGCGCTGGTCCTCGGCTGAGCCGCCCGGCCTGGAGCGGGTGCTGGAGGGCCTGCGCTTCGTGCGGCGGACGCCCATCCTCCTCGGCGCCATCCTGCTGGACCTGCTCGCCGTGCTCTTCGGCGGGGCCGTCGCGCTGCTGCCGGTGTTCGCCCGCTCGATCCTGCACGTGGGCCCGGCGGGGCTGGGCGCGCTGCGGGCCGCTCCGGCGGTCGGGGCGCTGGCCGCCGCGCTGGTGATCACCCGCTGGCCGATCGGCCGCCGGGCCGGGCGCACGCTGCTCACCGTGGTGGCGGTCTACGGCATCGCGATCATCGTGTTCGGGCTGTCCCGGAACTTCCTGCTCTCCGCGGTGGCCCTGGCCGTCAGCGGGTTCGCCGACCTGTTCAGCATGAACATCAGGACGACGATCGTCGCGCTGGCCACCCCCGACCGGCTGCGCGGCCGGGTCGCGGCGGTGGAGATGGTGTTCGTCAGCGCCTCCAACCAGCTCGGCGCGTTCGAGTCGGGCCTGGCCGCGTTCCTGATCGGCACGGTGCCCGCGGTGATCGGCGGCGGGGTGATCACGGTGCTGATCGCGGTGAGCTGGCGCCGCTTCTTCCCCGGCCTGGCCCGCGTCGACCGGTTCCACGACGTCGTGCCCGCAGCGACCCCGGCCGCCCCCGCGGCGCCGGCCGCGCCCGGTTAGCCGCAGACCGCCAGGGACTAGGATCCGGGGCCATAACAAAGGAGGCGGCATGGCAGAGTCCCGTGTCGAGTCGGTCCCGACCCCGGATGGAGCGTTCGGCCTGCCCCTGTGGCTGCCCCCGGCGGGTCGCGGACCCGGCCTCCTGCTGATCCAGGAGATCTACGGGGTCAGCGACTACATCCGGGCCGTGGCGCAGGACCTGGCCGGGCTCGGCTACGTGGTCGGGGCGCCCGACCTGTTCTGGCGGCTGAGCCCCGGCTACCAGGCCGGGCACGATGAGGCGGGCCTCAAGGCCTCGCTGGAGATGGGCTCGCGGTTCGACTTCGAGCAGGGCGTGGCCGACGCCGGCGCGGGCCTCGACCACCTGGCCGCGCTGCCCGAGGTGACCGGCGGCACCGGCGTGATCGGCTTCTGCCTGGGCGGCTCCATCGCCTACCTCCTCGCGGGCCGCCCCGCCGCCGCCCCGGCCGCCGTCGTCTCGTTCTACGGCTCGGCCGTGCCCGGCAGCCTCGAGGTCCTCGAGCTGATCAGCGTGCCGGTCCAGTTTCACTTCGGCGGCTCCGACCCGTACATCACGCGCGATCAGGTGGCCCTGGTCGAGCAGGCATCGGCCGGGCGCCCGAACGTGGAGATGCACGTCGAGGAGGACGCCGGGCACGCCTTCCACAACCGCAAGGCCCCGATGTTCCACCGGCCCGAGCCCGCGGCCAGGGC